>JAIPFS010000077.1 GCA_021736545.1 Spirochaetia bacterium
CAGTTATCCCAAGCTTCTCTCCCTATATTTCTTGATGACCCTCTCCTTACCGGTTATTATGATAGGCACAAGTACGTATCAAATAATTACCCGCAGGGGATTTCAATGGAAGGACAGGACGGTGACATAATTCGAAACCCGGGATCACGGACGCCCGGCTATCGTTCACCAGCTATACTGTATACATCAAAAATCTTTAAGCTCATCGCAAAACCGTTTTACTATACAGCACTTTTCATACTATCTCTCAGCTTCCCGCTTATCTTTTCCCTGAAAATTATCGGTAGAAAAAATCTCCGTTCAGTTGATCGTGCAATCCTTGTTACAAACCACAGCTTGTATCTTGATCCTGCAGTTTCCGCCTGTGCATCAAGACCCAAACGCCTCTATTTTTCCGGTATGGAACCTACTTTCACAGAGACGAAAAAACCCTTTCAACTGTTTATTCGCCTCCTTGGCGGCTTCCCAATCCCGTCAAAAAATCCTTACAGCATTATTCCGCCGGTTTCCCGTCTGCTTGGCGGAGGCTCTTTTATTCAATTTTATCCTGAAGGAAAAATGACATACCTGGGAAAAAAGCTTAAACCCTTCAAGCCAGGGGCCTTTTATACCGCCTACAGAACTGCTGCACATATTATTCCCCTCTGTATAATTGCAAAGCGGAGAAGATACTGGTTTCCACGCATTTCCGTACATATTCTTGATCCCGTGGATCCTGCAGCCTATACTTCTGCCGCTTCTGCTGCTTCTTCTGACGCAGCTGCTTCTTCTGATGAAGCCGTTGAAACTACCGCTGATGCAGCCGCTGAAACAAATCTCCTTCCATCCAGGCAGCTGAAAAAGCAGCTTCTTGCCATGGCGGAGGATGTACGCCGAGATATGCAGCGAACTATTGATATTTTTTCTCCTGCATCGCCATCAGCTGATCTCCGCTTGTCTTCCCAGAAAAAAGGGGGTAGTATAATTTCATGATGGGACATAAAGAAAACCAAGGAAATATAAAAATCTACGGAATCGGCAATCCGCTTATCGATATACTGGTTTTTGTTGATGATGATGAACTTGCCGCGCTCGGCCTTCACAAAGGCACTATGCATCTTATAGATGAGGAGCGACGTGCTGAACTGATTACTTTTATTTCAAAGAAGAAAGCAGTCTATCGCTGCGGAGGTTCCTGCCCCAACACCATTATTACCATGTCCGCCTTGGGAGAACCCGGAATTGCTGCCGGAAAAACAGGAAATGACGAATTTCATGAAATTTATAAGCGAACTTTAACGGAAACAGGAGCTTTTGACCAGCTTACGACCTGTGATAAACCCACAGGCTCAAGCATCATCCTGATAAGTCCCGACAGGGAGCGGACGATGAACACCTATCTCGGGGCTAACAGATTCTTTGGTCCGGAGGATGTTGATGAGAAATCAATAGCGCAGGCGGAAATTTTCCACTTCACCGGCTATATGTGGGATACGGAGTCTCAGAAAGCTGCCGTCCTGAAAGCTATAGACATAGCGCACCGCCATGAAACCTTAATTTCCTTTGATATTGCGGATCCCTTCGCCGTCAGCAGAAATCGGGAAGCATTCTTCCAGCTCATACAGAAACATGCTGACATTACCTTCGCCAATAATGAGGAAGCCAGGATACTCTTCGACACCTACGATTCCCGGGAGTGTGCTAAGGAGCTGGGGAAAATCTGCACTACGGGGATCGTTAAAAACGGAAAAATCGGTTCGTTTATTTCCCATCAGAAGGAGATTCTCACCATTCCGGTAAAGGGAAAGGAACCGATTGATACTACCGGAGCAGGAGATATTTATGCTGCGGGTTTTCTGTTCGGACGCTGCCGGAGATTTTCACTCTACGACAGCGGCCTTTTTGCTTCCTTCTTAGCTGGAGAGATTATTCGCGAACGGGGTGCTCAATTCTCTTTTTCATCAATTCGCCGGCTGCGGAAAGCCTTGGAAACAGGTTCCTGGAAATTACAGCTTCCCGACTGATTCATCCTGCATCAAACAGCACTTGCAGGCAGCACTTACAGGATTTTTTGTAAAGCTTCACACCTGTCAGTTCTCTCCCAGCTGAAATTATCCCTGCCGAAATGGCCGTATGCTGCTGTCCTCTGGTAGTGAGGATTAAGCAGATCCAAATTCTCAATAATCCCTGCTGGAGAAAGATCAAATTCCTGCCGGATAGCCTTTTCAATCCTTCTATCAGATACGCGCCCGGTTCCAAAGGTATCTACCGTCACTGAGACCGGCTGGGAAACGCCTATGGCATAGGCAATCTGCACCTCACAGCGTCGACAAATCTCAGCGGCTACTAGGTTCTTGGCTACATATCGTGCCATATACGCCCCGGAACGGTCAACTTTTGAGGGATCCTTACCGCTGAAGGCTCCTCCGCCGTGTCTGCCCATTCCACCGTAGGTATCCACTATTATTTTTCTTCCAGTCAAACCGGAATCCCCTTGAGGACCGCCCACAACAAACCGACCTGTGGGATTAACATGATAGCGAACATCGTCCCGCATCAAATGAGTCTCTTCCAGAACCGGTTTAATTACTTCAGATATGATCTTTTGATATATTTCATCGTTCGAAACATCTTCATCGTGCTGCTGGGAGACAACCACGGTATCAACATACTTCGGCACGTTTCCTTCGTAGGCAACCGTAACCTGGCTTTTTGCATCCGGCCGCATCCAAGGGATGATGCCCTTCTTCCTCAATTCAGCAGCCCTCATCATAATTTTGTGGCTGATCATAATCGGTGCCGGCATCAATTCAGGAGTATCATCACAGGCATAACCGAACATCATACCCTGATCTCCAGCTCCCTGTTCCTTTTCCTTTCCCTTTCCCTTATCCACCCCCATAGCAATGTCCGGGGACTGCTGATGGATAGTATTGAGAATAGCCATGGACTGATAATCCAAACCGTAATCAGGATTATCATATCCAATTCCCTTTACTACCCCGCGGATAAGATCCTGCAGGGAAACATAGGTTTCCGTCGTTATTTCACCGCCTACTAAGATCATCCCCGTTGAAGTAAATGTTTCACATGCCACATGAGATGCAGGATCGTCCTTTAGACATGCATCGAGAACTGCATCTGATACCTGATCACATATTTTATCCGGGTGCCCTTCGCTGACAGATTCGGAGGTGAACAGATAGATGTTCTCCTCCTGCTTCCCGTGAATATTTTGATTGTGCGTCTTATCGTTCATGTTTTTCTCCTTAACCTGCGCATCAGTATTACTTCATACACTGTCTTCTTTTTGTGCAGCAAGAAATATTTGTTTAAAAATTCAATCTGATGCGGATCATACGGCTTTACTCTGGTTCTCAGTTTTTCATCTTCCATGAGTATGCTGAAAGTATATCACTTTACTGGACCTTGTTCAGTATGTAAAACTTTTAAATTTAAAAAAAGCTTCCCAGACTCCTTTGAAATTCACATACTGTTTACGAATTTCTGGTCTCGAAAGCTTTTTCATGTGTTTCCAGGCTGCAATTCTTCCAGCAGCTGCCTGTCTTTTCTGCTGCACATCTTTTTTTCTGCTGCAACTCTCTATCTCATGATACGCGTTAATGCAGAATTTAATGAAGGATACCTGCTCTTACAGGAGAATACTCATTCAGCTTCCTTATTAAGCTGAAACAATCAGCATCACATACCCTTATAGGTTATACGAACCTGCTTGTAGAGACCTTCACCCTCACTTTCTGTTTCTACTCCAAGAACATCATTCAATGCAGAATGGATAAGTCTTCGTTCAAACGGATTCATCGGTTCAAGAAGTTTTGATTTTTTTGTCTTCTTAACTTGTTCTGCTGTTTTGTAGGCAGTTCTGATGAGATACTCTTCGTGCCGTATCCGATAATTCTCTGTATCTACAATAATTCTCTTTGAATCATCAAGACGTCCAGCATATACATTTACTAAAAGCTGAATTGCATCAAGGTTTTTACCCTTTTTACCAATTATGATACCGGAATCTTTGGAAACAATATTAAATCCAATTTTTGTCTCCCTGCGATATGCTATCTGCACATCACTGGCATAGCCCATCTTTTTAAGAAGCTCCTGCAGAAAATTCTTTACCTTTTCTTCAAAATCATTTTTCGGATCTTGTTTTTTCGGAGCTTCTGCATCAGCAACATGAATCCGTATTTTCACATTACTTTTCTTGAACAGTCCTCTTTTACCGGGATCAACAACTTCAACATCAAAATGTTCACGGTCAAGCTGTAATGTTTCGACGGCTTTGTCGATTGCCTCCTGTTCACTCTTCCCTTCAAATTCTTTTGTCATATTTTTCTCCTTAGAAATACGCAAAAACGTATCTCTAATGTGGTCTTTCATGGTAAGTAATTATTTTCTCTTCATTTATTTCTTCTTTTTCCCGCCTTTTTTTGCTGTGCTTGCTTTTCCTTTTACCAGTTTCAGGTTCTTCTGTTTTTGCTTAGCTTTTTCTTCTTCCTTGGCTTCGTGCTCTGCCCTGTGCTTATTAATATATTTCTGCTGTCCGAAAGTAACAACGTTCATTACTGTCCAGTACAGAAGCAGCCCGGAAGGAGCATTATACAGTACAAAAAAGAGGAATATCGGCATACCGATGGTCATAATCTTCATATTCGGCTGTGAAGCAGCACCGCCTGTAGAACTCTGCGTCATCTTAAAGGAGAGCACCATTGTTCCAAGGTATATAAAGGGAAGCAGATGGATAGCATCCCAACCCAGCAGGGGAATCTGCACTGGAGCAAAACTCCAAAGAATGTCGGGACTGGATAAGTCCGTAATCCAGCCGGGTATAAAAGTAGCACCGCGAAGCTCAAAGTGCTTATTCAGTAAACCATACAAGGCTATAAAAATGGGAAACTGAAGCAGCATCGGCAGACATCCTGCACCAAGAGGATTTACACCCTCCTCCTTGTACAGCTCCGCCATTGCCTGATTCATCTTTGTGGTATTATCCTTGTACTTTGTTCGTATTTCCTGCATTTTCGGGTTCAATGCCGACATTTTTGCAGTGGACTGATAGCTTTTTCGTGTTATCGGATAAAGTACAACCTTAATAAGGATGGTAAGAAGAATAATTGCTACACCGTAGTTGGGAACTATTTTATAGAAAAAGTTCAGCATAAATTTCAGTACATTTTCCAGCCAGCTGAACCATGAGCTTGAATCCATGGCCTCTTCCAGATGCAGATCTTTTACCCCCCAGCCATTTGTTTCCGCATCATTGTACTGAGAAAGGACCCTTTTAAGCTGCGGGCCGATATAAAAGCGAAATACGTCTGTATTTTCAGCACTTTTTATTACCGGACGGCTGAAAAACATGCGTGATGCCTGAGGAAGTCCTTCTGCATTACGCTCATCCAAGGTGAGTTCATATCTTGTTGCATCAGGAATCCCAATAACAGTAAAATACTTTCCGGCAAGGGATGACCAGACCATGAATTCACTGGTGTTATACACACCGTCTTTCACTTTAATCTTATCTTTCTTCCCGTTGGCATAGGTATAAAACCTTCTGTATTCATACCTGTTGTCAAGATCTTCAAAAGCCGGTCCTACTTGGGGTTCAAAACCGATGGTGTAGGCTGTCCCGCTGAAATCCAATGGAGGATACTCTTTAACGCTGTTTTCGATATTCACTTTAAGTTCAAAAAGGTAATCATTAGGCTTGAATGTAAAAGTCTTTGTTAATGTAAAATGGGAGGGAGCTTCTGAACCGTCGGGCTGCATTACTGTGAAATCCCGGTAGAATTCAATGGTCATATCATCTACACGGCGTACATGGAAACTACTGTTCACAGGGTTCTGATACTGATCTCCAAAATAGAGGTAAAAGGCGCCTTGTTCTTCTGATGTTTTGTAAATAGCCTCCACCGGCTCATTATCATCTTTATGATCCAGCAGTTTGAGACTGGAGAGGTAGGCACCCTGATTTGAGAATTCAGCCCTGAACACGCCGTTTTCTATTGTAACAGTCTGAGAAACAGGATCCTCACCAATGGCAGAAATTCTATATATATCGTCTGTCTGTATACTTGAAGAGACTGATGTTGAAGAGCTGGAACTCTCGCCATTTTCAGATACTTCTGAATCTGAAGAAAAACTGCTTTCAGCTGTTTGTTCTGCCGCTGCAGTCTGTCCTTCTTCAGCTTGCTGCATGAGTGCAGGATCCGGGGCGAAAAACATTGACTGTATGGTAAATCCGACTGTTATTACAATCGCTGATAATATTACTGCTATTAGCGTATTCCGTTCCATGTATGCTCCTCAAATATATGGAGGTAAAATCATGAAGTACAGGGTATTGTCTGGAAAACGCATATATGCCGATACTATTATGTTATTATAGCTGCATTGGGCTCCGCATCAGCTTGGCTTACCGCAATTTTATCCGCAATTCTATTATTCTGGTTAGTTCTACAGATCCTCAAGATAGCAGGATACAGCATGCATACGGTTTGTTCTCTTACCATACGCTATTCCCAATGGAACACATTTCATTGTCCATGGGAATAATTTCCATCGGCTGCATAATAATTGCCTTAGACATCATTATTCAGACATCTTTATGCGTCATCATATAGATGTGCTTTAGCTAAGAGTGAGCTTATCTGATTTTTTCTTTCCCAATAATCATATACTTTTCCTGGATATACCACAAATACTACATCAAAACCTTTTTTCAAATCGGGTTTTTCACGGCGGTACACTTCACGAACATGACGTTTTACTG
>JAIPFS010000078.1 GCA_021736545.1 Spirochaetia bacterium
ACCACTGCAGAGACAGATGAGAAAGCATTTCTGCTTCTTCAGAAGCTTGGAATGCCTTTTAGTAAATAAGTTGGGAGATGACCAATGGCAAAGAAGTCGATGATTATTAAGGCCCAGAGAGAGCCGAAATATAGTTCGCGTAAGGTCAATCGCTGTAGAATATGTGGGAGACCCAGAGGCTATATGAGAAAGTTTCAGATGTGCAGGGTCTGCTTCAGAAAGCTTGCCAGTGAAGGAAAGATCCCTGGCGTCACTAAATCTAGCTGGTAGGAGTGAGAAATGGCAATAAGTGATCCTGTTGCGGATATGCTCACGAAAATTCGTAATGCAAGTAGAGCTAAGCATGAGAAAGTGGATTTGTATACTTCTAAAATGAAGCTGCAAATTGTGAAAATCCTGAAGAACGAAGGATATATCAAAAATTTCAAGAAAGTTACCAAGGATAACGTTAGTTATATCCGTGTCTTCTTGAAATACGATGAAAAAAGTTATCCGGTTATTCACGGTGTTAAAAAGTTGTCCACACCTGGACGGCGAATCTATACTGGGTATAGAAATATGCCGAGGGTATTCAATGGGCATGGGATTCTTGTTGTTTCAACATCCCATGGCGTGATTACTGGAAAAAAAGCTACTGAAAGAAAGGTCGGCGGTGAGCTGGTCTGTTCTGTATGGTAAGGTGGTAAATTATGTCGCGAATAGGAAAACTACCTGTAAAGCTGCCTAAGGGAGTTACAGTAACACCGGAGAAAACGAAGGTAACCGTCAAGGGGCCTAAGGGAGAACTTGTTCAGGATGTAAATCCCATGGTTGCAGTAACCGTGGAGGCTGAACAAGTAATCGTTGAACGTAAAAACGATTCCAAGCAAGCACGCTCCTATCATGGACTCTATCGTAAACTGATACAGAATATGGTTACTGGAGTGTCAGATGGTTTCAAGAAAACCCTGCTGATTAACGGTGTTGGATATCGTGCTGAGGTTAAGGGAAAAAGCCTGCTGCTGAATCTAGGATATTCGAACCAGATCGAATATGTTATCAACGATGATATCACGATAACATGTGACGGCCAGAACAAGGTAATTGTTTCAGGTATAGATAGACAGAAAGTAGGTCAGGCAAGTGCGGAAATTCGATCGTTACGACCTCCTGAGCCGTATAAAGGCAAGGGGATTAAATACGAGGATGAGTACGTACGGCGGAAGATTGGTAAATCTGGAATAAAGTAGTAGGGTAAACCGATGAAGAAAGTTACGGAAAAATTAGCAAGACGGAAAAGACGAAAGTTCCATATTCGTAAAACAATAAGCGGAACACCTGAATGTCCTCGGATGAGTGTTTTTAAAAGCAGTAAGCATCTGTATGTTCAGGTAATTGACGACACCGCCGGTAAGACTATTATCTCAGCAAGCAACCTTGAGAAGGAACTGCGCGATATACCCACGAACGTGGAAGGCGCTGCTAAGCTTGGTGAAATAGCTGCAAAAAGGTTGATTGAAAAGAAGATCGAAACGGTTAAATTTGATAGAAATGGTAATCTCTATCATGGAGTGATTAAAAGTTTAGCCGACGGTGCGCGTAAGACCGGGATCAAATTCTAGGGGGATACGGTGGAAAATAATAAGGATCGCGAAGTAGTTGAAAAACTCATAAAACTGAACAGAGTCGCCAAAGTTGTAAAGGGCGGTAGACGATTCTCTTTTTCTGCTTTGACGGTAGTTGGTGATCAGAACGGCCGCGTAGGGTATGGTTTCGGTAAAGCCAATGATGTAGCAGAAGCAATAAGAAAAAGTATTGAAAAAGCAAAAAACAGTATGATCGATATTCCTTTGAAAAAAGCTTCCATTCCCCATGAGATAGTCGGTGAATACAAAAGTGCAAAAGTTCTTTTAAAACCTGCTGCTCCCGGTACTGGTGTAATAGCCGGTGGTCCGGTACGTCTTATTATGGATGCTTGTGGAATTCATGATATTTTAAGTAAATCACTGGGTTCAAAAAATACCATAAACATAACCAAGGCTGTTTTTAACGGACTTGAGAGCATCTATGATGCCAGAAAAATTGCTGCCGATCGTGGTAAGAACTTAAACGAAATGTGGGGGTAGTATGGCAAAGAAGAGCAGTGTCAAAAAAGTCCGGATCTCTTTGGTCCGAAGTGTAATCAGCCGAAAGCCTAACCAGAGGAAGACTGTAAAAGCCCTTGGTTTAAGGAAAATCGGCAGTTCTGTTGAAGTAGAATTAACACCAAGCATTCAAGGAATGGTTCATACTGTGGACCACCTTGTAAAGGTTGAGGAGATAAAGTAACATGTCACAATTGAAAGCTCCTGTTGGTGCAAGAAAAAAGAAAAAAATTGTAGGCCGCGGCGGCGGATCCGGAAAAGGAAGAACAGCTGGGCGCGGACATGACGGACAGAATTCTCGTTCAGGCGGGGGTGTTCGTGTTGGTTTTGAGGGCGGTCAGATGCCTTTGTACAGAAGAATTGCTCGAAAGGGTTTTTCGAATTCAAGATTCAAGAGAAACTATCAGCCCGTGTCCCTTTCTATGATCTCATCCTATTTCAATGATGGTGATACAGTAAGTCTGGAATCACTGAAAGAGAAGAGAGTCGTAAAAGGAAAACATGTCCTGGTGAAAATTCTTGCCGACGGTGAGATTGACAAGAAATTAATTGTGCAGGGACTGGCTGCATCTGCTAAGGCTGTGGAAAAAATTCAGGAAGCAGGTGGAGAAATCAAATAAACTTAAATTATGGGAATAGGGATCGATGGCAAATAATGCTTTATTAGATGTATTCAAAATTAGAGATCTCAGAAAGCGTATAGGTTTCACACTGCTGATGCTTCTTGTGTTCAGGCTGGGTGTGGCTCTTCCTATACCGGGAATTAATGTTAATGCTCTTAAGCTCTATTTTATGGCTCAGGAAAGTACCGGCGGAGGTATCGGACTGACAGAGTATATTAACTTTTTTGCTGGTGGTGCTTTTAAGAATTTTTCAGTATTTATGCTGGGAATTATGCCTTATATATCCATGCAGATAATTATGCAGCTTCTGCTTCTGGTGTTTCCGAAATTAAAAGAGTTATCCCAGGAAGACGGCGGAAGAAAGAAAATTCAGCAGTATACCCGGTACGGCACAATAGTTGTATGTCTTATACAGTCCTATGTTGTTACCGTATATGCTCAATCGATACCTGATGCTATTACAATACCGATGCAGCTGTATGGACCTGTTGCTATGCTTACCGTGACCACAGGGACAATGTTTCTGGTTTATATGGGAGAGCAGATTACACAGCGGGGTGTTGGGAATGGTATTTCACTGCTGATTTTTGCTGGTATTGTTGCAAGAATGCCGGATGCATTTTTTACGCTTTTCACAAGCGTACAGGATGGACTTCTGAACCCTGTAGTTGTAATAATCATTCTTGCTATGTTTATCGTAGTTATAGCATTGGTTGTATATGAACAGCAGGGGCAGAGGAAAATTCCAGTTCACTATGCAAAACGGGTAGTCGGAAGAAAAATGTACGGAGCTCAGAGTACGTATCTTCCCTTCAAGATTAATCCGTCCGGAGTTATCCCGGTTATTTTCGCTTCATCAATTCTGTCATTTCCATTACAGATTGCAACTTCTTTGGCACCTGAAGTGAACTGGCTGGCAAACTTTTCATACTGGTTACGGCCGCAGGGTACACCGTATATTGTTATATACGCCCTGCTTATCATATTCTTTGCATATTTCTATACGCAAGTATCTTTAAACCCGATGGAGATATCCAAGCAGATAAGAGAAAACGGCGGATCCATTCCCGGTATACGTTCTGAAAGAATTGAAGAGTATTTGACGAAAGTTCTTAACAGAATTGTACTGCCTGGTTCGTTGTTTCTTGCATTTATTGCTGTAATTCCAACGCTGGTACAGAGATTCTTCGCCTTCCCGGCATCCGTGGCTATGCTTATGGGAGGAACATCATTGTTAATCATGGTCGGTGTTGCCTTGGACTTAGTTTCTCAGATAGAAGGGCATATGAAGATGCACCACCATGACGGGCTGGTACGGAAAGGCAAAATTAAGTCGAGAAATTTATAAGAGGTAGAGATCATGAAAGTCAAAGCAAGTGTGAAACCTATTTGTGATAAATGCAAGGTTATTAAACGGCGCGGAGTAGTAAGAATTATCTGCGATAATCCAAAACATAAACAGAGACAGAGGTAGGAGGCCAGATTCACATGGCAAGAATTGCTGGTATAGATCTTCCAAACAAAGCAGTAAAGATTTCATTGACGTATATTTACGGAATTGGACGGACATCCGCAGAAGATATTTGCAAAAAAGCTGGTATCGATCCTGATAAACGGATGAATGACCTGTCTGCTGAAGATGTAAACAAATTACGACAGCTGATAGACAGCGATTATAAAGTTGAAGGAAGTCTTCGAACAGAAGTCGCCTTGAATATTAAAAGATTGATGGACATTGGCTGTTACAGAGGCTTGAGGCACAGAAGAAGTCTTCCAGTACGGGGTCAGAAAACTAAGAACAATTCCCGTACACGTAAAGGTAAGAAGAAAACTGTCGCCAATAAGAAGAAATAAATAGGAGAGTAGTACTTTGGCAAAGGTTAAGAGAAAAGTCAAAAAAACTGTTTACGATGGAACTGTTCGTATTCAGGCAACTTTCAATAATACAATTGTAACCATTACTGATTTGAAAGGGAATGTTGTTTCCTGGGCAAGTGCCGGTGGACTGGGATTCAGGGGAGCTAAAAAATCTACTCCCTATGCAGCTCAGACTACAGCTGAAACTGCGGCTAAAAAGGCTATGGATTATGGTCTGAGGGCTGTGCATGTTTATGTCAAAGGACCTGGTATCGGCCGAGAATCTGCTATCAGAGCATTAGGCAATTTAGGGCTTCAGGTGAGAAGTATTCGTGACATTACACCGATTCCTCATAATGGATGTCGGCCGCGAAAAAGCAGAAGAGTATAATTTAGAGGGGTATAAGAGAGATGGCTAAGTACATAGGTCCACAATGTAGATATTGTAGAGCGGAAAAGCGGAAGCTCTTCCTGAAAGGTGAACGCTGTCAGTCCGCAAAATGCCCTATTAATAAGAAGAAGGGCACTCCTGGAAAAGATCCAAGAGCAAGATATAAAAAAATGACCGATTACGGTATGCAGCTTCGAGAAAAACAGAAACTGAAACGCTTGTACGGCATGCTGGAAAGTCAGTTCCTGGTTACTTTTAAACGGGCAGATAAAATGGCTGGAAAAACCGGTGAGAACCTTATCATGCTCTTAGAAAGAAGACTGGATAATGTTGTGTATAGAATGCGGTTTGCAACGTCTCGAAAACAAGCTAGGCAGTTTGTTTCACATGGGCACGTTATGGTGAACGGTAAACGGGTAACAATTCCTTCATACGAAGTAAAAGCCGGAGACGAAATTCAGATTAGAGAAAATAGTCAGAAAATGGTTTTTATTAAAGAGGCACTCAGAGAATACACAAAATCTGGGGTTTATCCCTGGATACAGATTGACCCGGACAAAATGTCAGGCAAATATCTTGTCATACCAAGGAGAAGTGAAGTAACTGAACTTGAAGATATCAATGAGCAGTTAATAGTCGAGCTCTATTCTAGATAGGAGTAATCATGGCACGAAAGAACCTGTTGAAGGGATTTAAGAAACCTAAGGGCATAACCTTTGAACACAGTAAAGTAGATCCGGATTACGGTAGATTTGTTGCATACCCGTTTGAAAGGGGTTACGGAACAACTATCGGGAATACTTTACGCCGAGTCCTTTTGTCTTCTATTCAGGGCTATGCGGTAACAGCTGTGAAATTTACTTCCTACGATGAAGAGGGTAATCCGCATATTATTTCAAGTGAATATGAATCTATACCCGGAGTCGTAGAAGATACTTCTGAAATAATTAGCAGACTGAAAAAGCTGAAACTGAAACTCCCCGCAGATGTTGAGCAGAAAATTATGCTCCTCGAATGCAAGGGATTAGGTGATGTAAAGGGCGAACACTTTGAAAAAGACGGTGTTGAAGTAGTGAATAAGGATTATTTGGTCATGACCCTTATGAAAGATGCTAACTTTGACATGGAAATTCAAATTGACTTAAACCGGGGTTATGTTCCTGCTGAGTTGAATGAAAAATATATTGAAGAGATTGGCACAATTCCTATTGATGCTGTCTTCTCTCCCATAAAAAGGGTACGTTATTCTATTGAGAACACCCGTGTAGGACAGCGGAGCGATTACGATAAGCTTATTCTGGAAGTATTTACAAATGGTACGATAAGTCCGGATAATGCTCTTGCTGAGGCTGCGAAAATTGCTAAAGACCATTTTTCCATTTTCATCAATTTTGATGAAAGTCTCGTAAATGATGACGATGAAGTAGATGAGGAAGAAGAACGGGTAAAACAGATTCTTACAACACCGGTAGAAGAACTGGAACTTTCAGTAAGATCAAGTAATTGTCTGAAGAATGCGAATATTCGAACTATTGGTGATTTAACCAAAAAAACCGAAGAAGAGATTGCTAAAACACGGAATTTTGGGAAAAAATCTCTAACCGAGATTAAGGAAAAACTCAAAGAGTGGAATTTGAGTCTCGGCATGACCGATTACAGCGTGCTGAAGACCTCTACACGAATACCAGGGAACAAGGAAGATAAGGATGAGGCATAGAATAGGTTACAATAGATTAAGCAGAACAAGTACGCATAGAAGAGCGATGAT
>JAIPFS010000079.1 GCA_021736545.1 Spirochaetia bacterium
CTTCAGGAAATTGCCGATGAGTGCCGTCGATTGGTGGTAGAAGAGGATGATCGAGCCAAAGCGTTTGAAAAGGATACTGAGTTTCATCTTAAACTGATTGAAGCTTCACACAACGAGTATCTGTACGAGGCCTACGAGCGTTTAGATGCCCGTATCCAGTTAGTCCGTCTGAATATGCATATGACCAACGAAGAATTTCTGTGTTACATCAGTCAGCATAGGGATCTGCTCAATGTGATGCAGAAGGGCGATATTAAAGCCGCTCAAGAGCTGATGCATAAGCATGTCTTTTACTCATTCAACTACACATCCAACCTTTCAATGAGCTCTACATAACGCCTTTTGGTATACTATGAAAATATGAAGCATAAACTATTCCCAAGGTATTTCTTTACGTTCTACAAGATGAAGCCAGTTACCTTCTTCATCTCGAAAAAACACTGCCCGTGAGCCTCCAAACATTTTCTTAATTTCACCAGAAATCTCTACTTCATTTTTTTTCAGGTATTCTAGGTCACGATCTAAATCTGTAGAGTAAAGACATAGATGAGCAACTTTTTTATCATCACTTTTGGGACCAGAAAAATCTTTTTCCCAAGGAAACAATTCCACTATCATTCCATCCCCTTTTTTAATAAATACAATTGGAGGTTCACTGGAACTGGAATAAATTTTCTCAAATCCAAGATTTTTTACATACCAATCAGATAAACTCACTGTATCTTTTGCCATAAATCCAACGTGTTCAATTTTTGTTATCATAATATTCTACCTGTTTTAAATACTTGTTGAATAAATTTTCACATTTGTTCAAATAATAAAAAAATTTACTCTTATAAAAATTTTCGCAAAAACTTCACTGCCTGTTCAGCAGCTTCGTCAGGAGTAGGTTTTGGAAGAATCTCTACTCCTATATACCCATTGTACGATACTGCTTTCAAGGCATTTATTATTTCAGGAAAATTCAAATGCCCTTTCCCTGGTGCAAATCGGGTATTATCTGCAAAATGGACATACCCGATATAATCCTTATACCGTTTCAATGTATCTGCAATATTCACATCTTCTATATTCATGTGAAAGACATCCGGCATTAACTTTACTTCCGGAAGCTCCAATTTATCTAATAAAGAAACACCATCCGTACATGAATTTATGTAATTTATTTCATAACGATTAACTGGTTCAATAAGAATTTTTATCCCTAATTCTTTTGCTCTATCTGCAAGAGGCAATAAGCATTCAATGAAATTTTTTTCAGCCTGCTTAAAAGTTTGTTCTTCACTTATATAACCACGAAGTCTCCCAATATTAATATCAGCTCCAAATTCAGCAGCTACCTCCATTAATCCAGAAAATTGCTTTTTTGCTTTTTCACGTATTGCTGAGTCATCTGAGGTAAACCACATACCACCTTCTGCAAATACTTGACCAGTTGATACTACAGGAATTTCCAGATTATACATCGAAATTAATCTTTTTATATCTTTGATATCTACCTGATCCTTACTCAGCAGAGCCAGTTCTACACCATCATACCCTAAATAGGCTGCTTTCTTGATACTTGTCTCAAGTTTATCCCGAAACACCACAAAAGCAGAGGGTAAAGCACCTTCAGGAGCTATAGCCAAGGATAATTTGATTTCTGATTCCATGTTTGGTTTTACAGAATTAATATTCATTTTTCATCATTCCCTTTTTCCATATTCGTATTAGCAATTCTGCACACAACATCAAATGCAGCTCTTAGAGCTGTAGGTTGTGCTATACCTTTCCCAGCAATATCAAAAGCAGTTCCATGGGCACAAGTTGCGACAGGAACCGGCATACCGCCATGAAGTGTTACACCACGCTCAAACCCAAGCAATTTTGTCGCAACTTGCCCCTGATCATGGTACATCGAGACAACAGCATGATATCCTTCTTTTTCAACCCTGAGAAAAACTGTATCACAGGGGAAAGGGCCATAAGCTTCAATATTCTCATCTCTTGCCATTTTAACAGCAGGCTCAATGTCATCTAATTCTTCACGTCCAAAAAGTCCATTCTCTCCGCCATGAGGGTTTAGTGCTGAAACAGCAATTTTCGGATTGGATATTCCGTATTTTTTCATCTCTCTGTTAATAAATGCTACTGTTTCATAAATGCGCTGTTTCTTGATAAATTGAGGAATATCCTTAACAGCTATATGTGACGTAACCCGTGTAGTCCAAAGCTCATCAAGTATATTTATTTCTCCATGCACTTTCTTGATGTTGAAGTAATCCATAAACATTAGAAATTCACTGTGGTATGGACATCCTCCTAACTGAAGAGACTCCTTATTGAACGGGGCAAACAAAAAACCCTCAATTTTATGCTCTTTAATTAATTTAAGAATAAAATCTATTGTATTATATACTCCCGAACCTGCTTCCTTTGAAACTTTTCCAACAGGAATATTTTCAGGATCTTCTCCTGGAAGATTTAACAGACAGGGGAAATGAAGAACTTCATTTTGATGTTTCTTTTCTGTTTCATGTCCTTCACAAGAGTTATCAAAACTCAATTTTGGCAGCTCATTTATTATTGGCAACTGTATATTTGTTCCTACAATATTTTGAGCCTGTTGAAATACTCTATTGTCTCCAATAACAACAATTTCTGCCTGCTCATAAATCTCTTCCTGCAGCAGGAGTTTTGTTGTTATTTCAGGCCCTATGCCTGCTGCATCCCCTAACATTATTCCAATTCGTGGTTTCCTTAATTTTTGAGAGCTGGTTTTCATAATAAGTTCCTATTGTTTTTTGTATATGGTATTAACTCATTTAAAAGCTTAGAAATGAATAATCAGAAAACATCATCTTTCTAAAACTTCGTTTATTTCCTGCATGCATAGCTTTATACTTGATAAAACATGACTGCTGCTATTTGTCTGAATTTTTTCTTCTAAATGCGCCATCGATGCTTGAGCTAAAATAATGACATCAGTTTCAGATATCTTTTTTGCGCGTTCAATAACGATTTGATCATGCTTTTCCAGATTGCCTTCTTTCATTGCAGAATAAGCTTCTTTCAGTTCAGCAGATTCAATTTCAACTTTCTTATTAGCCTGTTTTGCTTCATCCAACACTTTATCAATAGTTGGTTTAAGCGTACTAGCAGCTGTAGCTAATACAAAAATTCTTTCTCCTAATCTTACAGCTTTCTTTGTCATAGCATCATCAATTGCAATTACAGGACATTTAATAAATGGTCGTATTTGATTGACTGTAGGAGATAATGTTGAGCAAGTAACAACAATAACATCAGCTCCAGTCAATTCTGCAGATCGTATATCGTTATATAGACGCTGTTTATTTTGTACAGAAAAGAAACCAGTTTCTGCAGGGTCTGAAGCTAGGAAATCATCTAGAATGTTGTGCGTTTGAATTGGAAAACTTAAAAAATCCTTAAGATTCAATTCAAATGAATTTAATACAGGCTTTACAGTATGAATTATGGCAACTTGCTTCATATTATCTCCTCATAAATGTTCTTATGTATTTAACATTCTTTTTTAAAGATTTCCTAATGAGGATATATCTTTAAAGATACTCCCATTAGAACTGTTGACAACTAACAGCTTTACCAGGCTTCTCACATTATTCACTTTCATTTCTCTTTCTATGTACTAGGCGTTATAACCAGCACTCGATCCTTTTGTCGGTTAGAGGATGCTCTTACTGAGCTCACTACTAAAGGGAGGCCTGAAGGCCTCCCCATTAATGAAAAGTTTGAGTCAGCATTTACCCTACTTATTTGAGGTATACTTATCCTCGAACTCCTGCATGTACTCAGCAGATTCATCAGCTGGGAGATATGCATCGGACAAGAGGAATTTACCGAGATAGTCTTCCTGCCAGGCATCAGTCTCAACAACTTTACCGAAAACATCCGACCAGTAGTCTACCGCAGCCTGAGGCATATTCTTCGGACCAGCAATACCACGGAACACAGTTAACTCTATATCATAACCGAGTTCATTGAAGGTAGGTGCATCAAAGGGCTCATCGAAACGATCCTTTGTTGCTGCAATGACGGGAATCAGCTCACCACTGGAGACGAGTTCATAGGAAGCAGCAGGCTTTGCAATTACCAGATCGATATCACCACCGAGTATCTGAGTAAGAGCATTGCCGGTGGAATCATTCACAAGATACTCAGTATCTCCGCCGACTTCTGCTTTAATTTTTTCGTACAGGTTGATGTCATCTCCCTTGGAACCGCCGATAATGATTCGCTCACCGTTCTCGAGAGCTTCAATTACATCCTCTCCGCTCTGAAACTTTGAATCGCTTCGGGCGAGAAGAATCTGCCCGTCATTCGCCATTACTGCAAGCGGGGTAAGATCGTCAAGATCTCCACCCTCAATTTGTACCAGCGGCTGCAGATCGCCATTGTTGAAAGTCAGCAGGGTGTGACCATTACTCTTAGTCCTGCTCACCTGTCTCCGTCCAACAGCGCCTCCGCCGTCTGTCTTGTAGTTGATAATAATATCCTGATCTACAAGACCTTCTTCTTTGATGATCTCAATGATAGTCTGAGTGAAGATTGAAGATCCACCACCTGGACTCGAGGTGCAGAACCAAGTTACCGTTTTCTCTGGTTTCCAATCTTCAGCCGGTCCTTCCTGCTGTCCCTCAGCAGAAACAAAAGCTGTAACTGCCATTGTCAGTATCATGACCAACATCAGTTTCTTCATAAACATCTCCTCCTATTTACTATGATTTTTTATTCTTCCGATTATCCTTTGGATAAGCGGGGAACTTACTGTAGCAAGTAGAAATATTACAAGCACTGCCGATATTGGTTTTTGTAGAAATATCAGCATGCTTCCATCTGAAATCTGCAAGGCCTGACGAAAATTTTTCTCCATAGTCGGCGCCAGCACATACGCTAAAAGAAGTGGTGCAATGGGATATCCGAACTTTTTCATAAAAAACCCAAATACTCCTGCTGCAAGCATGATAACTATACCGTAAAGAGAGTTATTCGCGCTATAACTGCCCAAAATACAGATCGTCGAAATGATGGGAATCATTATCTCGGCAGGCACTTTGAGAATTTTGATGATAAATGGGATAATCATCAAAGCCACAATTAACGTTATAATGTTTGCCACATAGAGTGATGCAATAAGCCCCCAGGTGAACTCAGGCTGAGTTTGAAAAAGGCGGGGCCCCGGGTTGAGACCATACATCAGAAGTCCACCAAGAAGGACAGCGCCTGTACCCGAACCAGGAATACCGAGAGCCAATAGCGGTGCAAATGCTCCTGCCGCTGCACCGTTGTTACCAGATTCTGCTGCCGCAACTCCCTCAACCCTTCCGGTACCAAGCTTGTGTCCATCTTTGCCTATGCGTTTTTCCATTAGATAGCTGAGAAAAGAACCTGTTGTTGCTCCCGCACCAGGAATAACACCGATAAATGTGCCCAAGACTCCAGAACGCAGTGCCGGTGGCAGAATCCTCTTCACCTCACCTCTTGATAGAAGACTGTCACGCAGCGTAAGCTTTTTGGTATCGAAAGTTTTCGTTTTTTTTCTCTGTTCCATCATCTCAATGACTTGCGAAAATCCGAATATACCCACTACAAGAGGTATAAAAGGAATACCGCTAAGAAGATAAATTGAACCGAAATCGTAACGCGGCAAACCAGTGACCGCATCAAATCCCATGGTCGCCAAGAGTATTCCAAGCAGAGTGGCGACAAGACCTCGTACAGGGTTGTCACCAAGAAGCCAACCTAGGGAAGTCATAGCTACCGCCATGAGGGCCGCCATTTCCACTGGTCCGAAATTGAGTCCGAATCTAGCGAGTCCAGGCCCTATGATGGTGAGAATAACGATCCCGATCGTGCCGCCAATGAACGAAGCTATGTTGGAGGTAAATAAGGCTGTTCCCGGCCGGCCCTGCTTTGCCAGGGGGTGGCCGTCGAGACCAGTCATAACGGCCGGTGTATCTCCCGGTATGTTAATGAGGACCGAGCTGTAGGCACCACCGTACATGTTAGAGTAATATAGCGCCGCCAGCATGATCATTCCCGTGGTGGGGTCGAATTTAAAAGTCAGCGGAAGTAATAGCGCCACACCTGCAAGAGAGCCGATCCCGGGCATAGCTCCGACCATGATACCCAAAAAGGCACCTAATGCAGCAGCGAAAAAGTTTTTTATCGAAAAAGCAATTGCAAATCCATTTAAAAGCAGATCTATTATCTCCATATGTACATTCCTATATCAGTTTTAAAATCAGCCCTTCGGGGAAGGGAACACGAAGCCACATATAAAATATTCCATACATCGCTGCGCCGGTTATTAACGCAGTAAGAGTAGAGAAGACAAGCCGGTATTTCTCAAACCACTTGAGCCATCCGAACACGTAAAGGATAAGTGCCGGGAAGAATCCGACAAGCTGAGCCAAGACTACCATTCCGACTGCAGCCAGCACCGGATATATGTGGCTTAAGAGAAAAACAGTTTTCTCTTCCTTAAGCTCATTGATAACGGCCAGAAAACTTATAAATAGCAGCAGTCCTCCTACTATAGAAGGGAAAAAACCACTTTGAGGTCTCCCTTCAACCCACCAGTCATGATTGGTTAGACCGATAATGATCCACAGCACACCGACAATCCCCGTTATAATCGGAAAAATAACTCTGGAATTTAGACGTTTCATTTACCCTCCTTCGTCGTCATCATGGTTAGAATTGTATACTATATACATTTTTTGTCAAGGATA
>JAIPFS010000080.1 GCA_021736545.1 Spirochaetia bacterium
ACCTTTCAGGAAGCTCCGGGGGATGTCTTCGCCCCCATCAGGAGGAGGATTGAAACTGCAGGAAGCCAGCTGCGGCTTCGGAGCGCTGATTTTCTAGCCTATGCCCTGACCGATGTCATCGTGGACCGCTATTTCTCTGTAATTGAGGAGATGGATACCTACATCGAACCTCTGGAGGAGCAGGTACTCAGCGATCCCTCACCGGAGCACTCCTATGTCATTCACCAGGTGCGAAATGACCTGATTCAGGTCCGCAAGCTTGTGTGGCCTATGCGGGAAGTCCTCCGCTCCCTGCAGCGGGACAGTGCAGAACAGTGCGATTTGATTCAGGATGAGACCCGCATGTTTTTTGGTGATGTCTACGATCACGTGATTCAGGTAATGGACCAGATTGAGTCCTTCAGGGACATCTTATCGGGTATTTCTGATTTGTACATGAACAGCATCAGCCTGCGAATGAACAATATCATGAAAGTACTCACCCTGATTGCTACTATTTTCATCCCCCTTACCTTTATCGCCGGCATCTACGGCATGAATTTTACCTATATGCCGGAGCTGCAGTGGCGCTGGGGCTACGCCGCAGTTTGGGTCGTCATGGTCATCGCAGCTCTGGTAATGCTCCTCTTTTTCCGAAAGAAGCACTGGCTGTGAGCTGCGGGGAGGGGTACAGAGAGATAGTGGATGTGAACCAGCGGGAAGCAGTTCTTAATTTATCAGTTAGCTTCAATTGTAAATGTGAGGATATCCTGATATGTTCCGGTTTCAACATCACCGAAGTTTCCTATGGTGATTTCCGTCGGGTATCTCATTCCCTCTCCTTCAGTAGGGGTGTCGCTTGATGTAAGTACAATCTCCTCCGTGGATGAGACAGTTATTAAATCACCATTGAATCGCAAAGTGTATGGAATTTCACTGCCGCTGTTTGGAGAGGAGTCTAGAACCATGGCGCCGCTATTTTCTGATGAGAGAAATACCGTATAGGGAACACTGGATTCCACAATAGTATCGAAACTGCGCATTTTTCCAGGCAGCAATTCTCCAAAGTCAAGATTTAAATCTGAAGTAGAGAAAGAGAAAGGCGAACCGCTGGAAACAAGGGCTATTCGGATATATGAATTCACCATGGTAGAGAAAATAAAAGTTTTTGTGTCTTTTAAAGTATAATTATCAGGACCATCGACAATATAGGATTGTACCGTTATCTCATCACTATATGTGCCGCCGGGAGGAAATTGGCTCCCGGGAATGGATAGAATATACTCAACCGTAATGGTGCCCGGATTGATGGCTGTCAAGTACAAAAGGTCAGTATTTTCTGTATAGCCGGACAGGTCTTTAAGAATGTGCTGTTCAGAAGCGTCATAGAGCTGGTACTCCAGATTGCTGCCGCTCATCTCCTGTTGACGACTTATAAAATTACCAGAATTTCCAGCAGAAAAGGTAAGGAAGGCATCAGTACTACCACCCCTTCCATAATCCAGGTCAAAGGTATAGCTATTTGTAATAGGGGCCCCTTCGTAAAGCACTGGGGGAGGAGAATCACCAAGAATATTTAGAAAAGTGTTCTTGGCTTCCAGCTGAAGAGGAATCAATGCAAGGAGGAGCATTAAGGGTAGAAATTTACAAAGCCGACTGCAAACAGTTCCAGCAGTATGTTTTCTGTACATAAAAACCTCCTGATTCTTCTTTAAAACTGGATGAAATGGTGAAATGCAAAAGTATTTCAAAACTCAATCCTGCCGATATGCTTAACTCCCGAAAGCATGCCTTCGGGTATTGTAATTCGATACCGTTTATTTTCCCGGCCGTGCACGTCCATCTCATAGATACCCGGGAAGAGTCCCTCAATTCGGAATTCTCCTGCTGAATTTGTAAAAAAGTGTATCTCTTTCTCTAACAGTGTACCATTATATGTATCAATCAGGCCATAGGTATGGGCTGCGGGTTCTCCCGATTCTCCAATAAAAGTACCTGTAATATCAATTGTTTCCAGGGAAGGTATCTGACTGAACCGTTCAGGCATGGAAGGGGCGGAAATATCATCCCCCATATGTTCGCTAACTGGATCATCTCGGGTAAACGAAGTATGGATAGTTCCGATGTCTCTATATCCGTATAGAGATTCAGGCACGGTGAGGCGATAGAAAGCTTTTTCTCTTCCCTGAATATAAAACGTATATGTTCCAGCTTTAAGGTTTTTGAAAGTAAAACGGCCATTCTTATCGGTTGCAAAGGATACCTTGTTTTTTAGTAATTTTTTGTTGAATGCATATATCTCACCCTTGCTGTTCGGCAGAAGTCTGCCCTCTGAATCATTGAATATTCCGCTTATGTGCAAGCCCCCAGTGAAAGGATAAAGAGAAGGAGATGGAACTTCAAGCTTACTGTTGAGGAGAGAATGAACAGCATTACCCCGTTCTTCAGTTGCTCCTGTCTCATATGCGGAGTCCTGAGAGAAGGTAGCTTCAATGAGTCGTCGGTACAGGTTATTCAGCTGTGCTGCTGTTCCCAAAGGAGGGAATTCCTGCCGCAAGGGCTCCCCGCCAAAGAGAAGCGTGCCCAGGCTGTACTGTCCTTCAGCATCTTCAGGTATCGAGAGACGGTAGAATCTTCGTACACCGCTGAAAACAGACATTTCATAGGTTCCCGCTGTAAGCTGGTGGATTTCAAAGTATCCTGTATCATCAGTAAACAGGTAGAT
Organism: Spirochaetia bacterium; assembly: GCA_021736545.1. The sequence continues at coordinate 2,705 of JAIPFS010000080.1, forward strand.
CGGTTCAGCCAGGGGTTCTCCATTGAAGGTATGGACAGCACCGGTGGCGAAGACAATGGGTTTCCATTCAGGGGTGAGAAAACGGCCGGTAACACTAACGGGTTGGGTTAAGGCACCGATTTCTGCTAGAGCTGCGCCGCTGAAAGAGGGATTGAAAGTAAAGCGATCATCACCCAGCTCATATCCTACTTCCAGCTCCTTTGTCTGTATGTTGATACTGCTGCTGCTGAAGGAGTTTATTGAAGGCACAACAGCTTTATCTGCCTTTTCTGTGGAGGTGATGACTCCGCTGCCTGAAGAATTTACCAGAAGTGATTTGCCCTTGAAACTTTCCAGGGATTTAACCAGGACAAAACCGTTGCTCACAGGACGGCTGAGTGCCAGTGTATTTTCTGTATAAACTAAGGCAGATTGAATTCCGGCGTTTGTGCTGAAATCAAAAAGATCGTCAGTTCCTTTTGAAGCATACTGATTCAGGTTAAGATTAAAGTATTGATTATTAAATGAGGTGCCTAAACGGATATTGTCAGGAACAGGGTCTTCCAGGGAAGATCCCGAAGTCTGAAAGCTGTATGAATTGTCAAACCGCCTTTCATTTTCCGGAGAGTAGTTTATCTGGCTTGATAAGTTCTCTCCATCCACGGAAGTGCTGAAGGTATAGTCCTTGTCGGAAGGATAATAGGATAGACTGATATAGCCGGATGGTGTTGGTGCTGCAGAAAAACCCTTATCCCATGCCAGCTGTCCCCGCGCACTGATATTGAACCCGTTAAAGGGGCGCAGGCTTGCAGATAGGGTCAGTTCGCCGCTTAGAGGATCAGAGGAGGCAGTGTTCGGAATCTCCAAAGAAGCCCGTCCGGAGATTCCTATGGAATCAAAGAGACGCTGCCCATAACCTGCATCCAGCTGAAACATCGTATCGTTATCAGGGCTGTCCTGTGAGAAAGTCCCGAAATACCGTGTCTGATAGGAGCCGTTCAGGCTTAAGGATTTACTATTTCTGTTTCCTATGAGGAAATGCTTGTATGATATATTGCTTTTAAAGCCTGTAGGAAGGGATGACGTAAATCGTACTGCAGAGTCCAAGTTTACATTACCAAAAGGTCCTGCAAATTCATTATTAATTCCCAGTACCTGTTTTTCCGGATCTATTTCAAGAAAATAGCCGGAGGTAATATTATAACTGAGTCCTAATGTCTGGTTCAGAAAGATTGCTGGTGTGTCGAAATCGTCCCATGATGCTGCTCCGAGCCCGAAATTCAGGGAGGAGGCGTTCTTCGGGTAGAGGGAGCTGGAATAGCCGAAGCGGTAGGTCTCTTCCTCTGTTTCAGAACCCTTTATCCTTTGTATTTGTACTGTATTTATTCCGCTTTTTAAGGGCAGTTTTATAAACTCATAGGGACCAGCAGGAAGTTTCCTTTTAAGGGAGAGGTCTCCGTTTACAAAAATACTTACTTCTGCATCCTCCTCAAGAAGGATTTGTATTGTCGGGGATCGTATTAAATCAGTATCCGAGGAGTAGCTTACATCATTTTTCAGAACAATTCCCTTGCTGGCGGAGCTTGACTGAAATCGCAAAGTCTTGAAGGAAATATTTCCGCCTTGGAATAATGTTGGGCCTTGAGGGAAATCGTAGGTATATCGCAGAGAGTCAATAAGCTGCTCCGGAGCAGGCAGATTATAGGAGAAAGATGATGCTGAATCTGGACTGAAGGCAGTTTGTGCACTGAAGGCGGCAGCGGCTGATACTGTATGCTGATGCAGATTGATGGTCGGTAAGATTCTTGCCTGAATCGGCACGGAATAAGCGCTGCCGGTTATTTTTCTGTCAATCTCAAAAGAGCTGTTCAGATACGTATTCATGAAAACGCTGAAATCAGTTTCGTCAAGAACTGTTCTGCGTTCAGCTTGTCCCATGGTGCCTCCTGAGACAGGTATCTTCTGCAGCAGTCGGTATTCCGGAGGTATGCTCAGAGATAAGGAGAGGTCAGCCTGGCTGAAGAATGGTTCCAGGTAATTCTTCGGCAGGCTCTCTACAGAGACCCAGGGAGGAGTATCGCTGATTTTCAGAGGTGAAAAAATTTCTTCCACGATACTGTTATTCATGCGCTGCAGGAGGATCTTTTCAATTTCTGGAACATTTACAAAGAAGCCGCCAGCAGGTCCTATGCCGATGGAGATTATGCCTGCCTGCTGCCCATGTATCATGAGTGGCCCTTCGATGATGAGTAAATCAGATTCTTCGGCGGTTTCGTATTCAGCTGCTGCTGAATTCACGGGTATAAGAAAGAGCAGCAGGATTATGCATGCTGCGAGGAATACGTTTCCGCGGTCAGCGGTAAAAATCCGCAGAGAGCGCTGCATCAAGTTCCCCTTGTTCAAGTCCGTCCGGCCATGGTATGAAAAACTGACGTGTATGCTCTGCTAAGATATTCTCGCCGGTGAGCTTCTCGAGCTGCTCAGGCCCTAAGCGTATCTGTGATGATCCGGTTACTCCTGAAGTGATGGTCAGTTTCGGGTTCTCCAAAAAGGTATGGGTATTACCGGTATTTTCCAGAATAATCTTAATATACGGATCATTATCCTTGATAACACGCTCCAGCCCTACGATGCTGATGTCGTGACTGATGTTTTGCGGAACAATATAGATAGTTCCTTTATACACCATGAGAATTTTAATATTTACAGTTTCTCCTTCCGGAGAAAAGTCCACGGGAAGCTGACGAGCGACAATTCTGAAAGCTTCCTCATTCTCTATCTGTCCCTGCCGGTTCCACCGTACATAGACGGTTTGGTAACTATCAGGCTGAACAACGCTCTGCTTGGGGAAAATGGTAAAGAGATTTGAAGCATCACTGAGCTCTTCGTTTCCGTCTGAATCCATCTCCCGGTGAAACACATCTACCTGCACGGCTATGGGGGAGCCTGTATCATTTGTAACGCGGAAGGTTTGGTTTGTCCCCTGACCTACGGGATTAAAATCCTGAGAGATAGGAGAGAACTGAAAAGCGTATAAAGACGTGACTGCAGAACTTAAGAGGCTGATGACTGTCAGAATAAAAACAATTTTTTTCATATGCATGGCTCAAGTATAGCATTTTTTAGATAAAAATACAGGAATTAAAGAAAAAAAAGCATCCTGCGTTAATACAGGATGCCTGCTGAATGCTTAATATCTAATTAATTGTTAGCAATGGTGAAAGTCAGTGTGTCAGTATAATAACCAGCTGTAAGATAATCGGCAACGGTGTATGAAATATAAAATGATTTATCTATTCCGCTTCCCCCAGTTTTGCTACTAGTATTAGTTAAAATTTTTGTAGTATTTAACATACTTTGGCTAGAAATATTACCACCATCATCAATACCTTCAGAAAGTGTACCATCAGAATTTTTATAAGAAATGTTATAATTTAAAGAATCATCGTTTTCTGTAGTATACGCAGTATCATCATAACCTTTCAAAGCCCCATTAGATGATTCCACAGTTACAGTATAACCATTCTTTTTATTTGCTTTCTCATTTATGGTAGCTATTTCTAAATCATTTACATCTGTGCCCTGGTCAAGTGTTAAACTGGTTGATGATGTTTCCTCAGTTATTATTAGAGATGCTGCTGCAGAAACATTGCCTTTAAGTTGTAAAGTAGTTGCTGCTCCTGCAGTAAATCCGACAGCCAATAATAACACGGTTAAAATTAATAAACTTTTTTTCATTTTTTTCTCCTTACTTTTTTACATTTACTTAAAAAACTTTTTTATTTATAAATCTACGATTATAAAATAAATTATTTCTAGAAAAATGTCAACAACAAATATTCGTAAATTGTAAAATATTTAGTTGCTATAAATCGTAAAAGTGAGTGTATCCTCGTACACATCTGCTCCAAGGCCGTTGCCTGCATTATATGAGATAGTCACTGCTTGGTTAATACCCTCTGCAGGGGTTATAGTATCACTGGTGGAAACCGTAACTTCCTGGCCTTCAGTTGTGAGG
>JAIPFS010000081.1 GCA_021736545.1 Spirochaetia bacterium
CTCTTTGCAGCGGATGAGCTTAAGTGCAGAAGCGTATCTTTTCCTGCTATATCAACCGGCGTTTATGGATTCCCAAAAGACCGGGCAGCCCGATTAGCATGGCAGAGTGTAAAAGAATTTTTGCAGAATGAGGCAGAATATATTGAGAAGGTGTACTTTGTCTTTTTTTCAGAAAAGGATGAGAAGATATTTTTAGATGCTCTCAAACTAAAGTAAAAGCATTTTTCAATAACTTAATTCACCAAGAACAATCATTCAGTTATCGGAAAAAGGTAAGATAATAAACATGTCGCTTAATTGGAAAGAAATTGATCTCATTCTTAAAGAACTCCCCCTAGAGCGTTCTCACATTCAGGGTGTTGTTCAGAACACCTTTCACTCCATGTCATGTATCCTCTATCACCCTGATAAAGGCCGTTATGTCCTTTACATTGATCTTTCCCAGAATTGGGCACGTCTTCATGAAACTGCTGTACTTCAGAAAAAAAACCAAAAAAAACTTCAGAGATTTCCCCAAATGCTCCGCTCCAGACTTATTGGCGGAAAAATTACCGAAGCAGTCCACCTTTTTCATGATAGAATCGTGAAACTGACAATACATCATGGAGGAGATACCTATTGTTTGTATATCCGTCTCTGGGGCGGTGCTTCAAATATCATTGTAACTGATAAAAATCATGTAATTATCGATTCCTATTACAGGAGGCCGAAAAAAGAAGAGACATCCGGTGCAATATATAATCCTGAGATACGTTCACCAGAGGAAGATACAGATTCACCAGATCGATTCAGCATACGTGAACATCCTGGTTATTCATCCTTCAATACCTATATTGACTATTTCTATCGGATAAAAGAGCTTAAAGACGCTCGCAAGCAGCTCTTGGAGCAAGCTGCAGCCCTAATAAGCTCCAAAGAAGCACAACTTTTAAAAAAGCTTTCCGGTTTGGAAAAAAAAGCTTCAGCAGTCTCTCATTCGAATCGCGGAAAGGAGCTGGGTGATCTCCTCTCTGCTAACCTGTATCGCGTTAAAAAAGGTGATACATCCGTCGAACTTGATGACTTCTATCATGACAATAGGAAAATTCAGATCCCTCTGGATCCATCCCTGAGTCCTTCGGAAAATACTGAAAAATTCTACCGCGAGTACCGTAAACAGAAATCTGCCGGTAAGCATATAGATCAGGAGACTGAAAACTGCCGACGTCTGCTTAAAAGAATACGGATGGATAGAGAAAAAATGGCTTTGCTTAGTGAATTGCATTCCAGAAACTTTTCACTACCTGAAAAAGATGATAAAGCTCAAAGAAAAAACTTGGTCAAAGATAAGAATTTATCCCCATCAACTGGTGAAAAACATCAGAAAGAAGCCCTGAAAAAGCTTGAAGAATCTGTTCAAGGCCTGCAGGAACTGATTTCACAGTACCGCAGTGAAAAGAGCAAGCAGTCTTCAGATAACAAGGATAACGGCGGCCCTCCGGGTTTGCAATTCTCATCCGGAGGCTATACCATTCTTTTAGGAAGAACAGCCAAGGAGAATGATATTCTTTTAAGAAAATTCACAAGAGGAAATGATTACTGGTTCCATACAAGAGATTATCCGGGAGGCTATGTTTTTATTAAGTATCAGAAAAATAAATCTGTACCTCTAGATACCCTTCTTGATGCAGGGAATTTGGCATTATTCTTTTCTAAGGGGCGTTCTAATGGAAAAGCTGACCTTTACTGGACGCAAGTAAAACATCTCAGACGTGCAAAACACGGAAAACTAGGACTTGTCATTCCTACTCAAGAAAAAAACATGCATATTGAGTTGGACAAGAAACGAATTGATAAACTATTCAATGGAGACAGGATTTCATCATGAGTGCAGAAAACAGGCAGAACTTCAAACTTATAAGCAGCGGCATCCTATATCCGGACTCTGCTGAAGACGTACAAAAAAAAGCGGCGGCGCTAGCTGATACTCTTCAGGGTGTATATTCCCATTTTTCAGACCCTGATTCAAGAACAATCATTGTCCCTCATGCTTCTTATGATTTTATTGCTCCACTTTTAGCTCATGCTTGGAGTGCTGCTTTCAATAACTTTTCAAACACCCATTCAAGCCAGGAAGCAAACAGACAGGGAGATGACGAAACAGCTGGAATAACAGCTGCTCAGCCGGCAAAACCCGAAAAAATTGTTCTGCTGCTGCCTGTCCACGAGCCGCATCCGGAAGGGCTTGAAGGATTATTCATTCCTGATATGGAAGAATTGGAGACTCTAAGCAGTACAATTTCAATACATAGGCCGTCAATTGAACTTATTCTAAAAGAATTTACAGATCTAAGAAAAAATCCGAAAATGAAACCAGGAAAAAACAGCGCTACATCAGATCCGACTCTGACTTCAGGTACATCGTCTTCAGATACATCTCCTTCAGATACATCTCCTTCAGATACATCTCCTTCAGATACCTCCCCTTCTGATACCTACTCAAATTCTGCTGTCAGCGGCTCTAAGGTTTACCGTGACTGGGTGTTTATATTTGAGGAACCCGCCCTTGAGCTGAATTTCCCATTTATTGAATACTTTTTCTCAGGAATCCCAATCGTACCTATTTTCTGCGGCAGCAGTAAATCCAAGGATGCAAAAACCTTAGCCTCAGTAATCAGTCGTATAGATAGTCCGGACACCATCTATGCAGTTTCAGCCAATCTTACTGGCTATGAACTTTGTGAACAGGCACAAAAACATGCCTCCTTAGCAAAAAAATGGCTCACTGAAGATGAATTATTTCGAAAGAAATACCCTTTGCTTGAACTTTACAGGAAAAAAGAGCTTACTATATGCTGCCCACTGGCTCTGGAAGCACTGAGAAGAGCAGAAATTGGTTCAACTGTATATGCTGAACTTTCTGAATATACATATTATGATGATGCTTACGCTGCACATTTTTCAAGTTTTATAAGTAGAAGTATTCCATGATATCTATATACCTTTTCGCGGTAATCCCAACTTGCATTAGCTTTCATTTTAATTTATTTTAATATATATTCGGATAAGTAGATTTTGAACAATACTACTGCTTAAGCAATAGCTTATGCAATAAAAAGCAGTTTCACTCAATATACCAGCAGGGAAATCAAATGAAATTATCAGCAAAGAAATTCACTATAAACGACAAAGCAAAGTGTGGAATTCCCGTTGCTAAAACCGAAACTTCACTTCCAAGAAAGATGTTTCAAGGGGAAAAGGAACCAGGTTATCTGATAACACCGGAAACAATCAGTCCCTGGTATTGGGAAGGCATTACAACAATAAAGGGGACACGATATCTATACAGTGATATAGATAAACTCCAGCCGCTGAGCACTCTTGCGGAAAATTCTGCAGCTTCCGCAGGAACAAGAATACAGCGACTGGCCTTTGTATATAAAAAGCTGAACAAATTTCTTTCTGAAATGGAAATATCTATCTCACTGCAGCTCACACGCCCATTACTTTCTATTTGGCTTATACCAAACAGAGGAATTCTGGTTCTACCCGTTACAGTTGTACAGTTCATGGAGCAGTCCCTTTCTACTGAAGAAGAGAATCGTTATAAGAGGGATTGGGTAAAACCCGGCCTATCCGACAATAAAGCTTTCTCTTATCAGTTAGTCAGTCTATTGTATGGTGCTCTTACAGGAAAAGCCCCCCTGAAGGAACAAATAATCCGAGACAGCGGGTATCATCCAATTCCTGTTGAATACCTCTGCCCGGGAATAACTCAAGAATGCTCCGAGAAAATAAACAACTGGCTTGAAGGAAAAACGGATTACCCTGCATTACAGGAAATGATTGAATGGATCGAAAGCAATAAGGAATGTCTTACTCAACATGCTGATACTAAAGCTGTGGAAAATGCGGAAGCACAGAAAGAAGAATACTTACGTATGATTCAGAAAAAGGCCAGACGTTCGCTTTTCTTCAGAAAAAAAGGCACAATGCTGATTATAGGCGCTGCTCTACTTCTTTTTATCGTTATAGGGGGCTCTACAGCGATATACCGTTCTTTGCAGCCGCCTATAACTGAAGGCTGGCCGCCGGAAAAAGTTGTCGAATACTATTACCAGCTCCAGAATGATCTGAACATGAATGAATTTGATACAGTTTTATCCAAATCCGTAAAAAACAGTCGTGAAAACCAGATGGTCTATCTTTATGTAACAAATGCAGTACGAACGGCCTATGGTTCTCAGCAAGGACTTCTCAAAGCTCAGGACTGGCTTGATCAAGGCAAACCTAAGCTGGAACAGTACTCCCTGGTTTACGGAATTACGGATCTGGAAATAAAAAAGACTGGACCAAATACGTTTACTGCAGAGTATATTCTCTGGTACCCTGATCCGGAACTTGCTGATAACGGAGCATCAGCAAATCAGGAGAAACCTGATCAGACTGCGCAGACTGAAAAGTTTGAATTCCCCGCAAGTACTCGTTTTGTAGAAGAGCTGAAACTTAAAAAGGTAAACAATCACTATATTATAGATTCAATTGAGGAAATTTCTGCCGAACCGCTTGATAGATCAGATCAGTCTGATCGGGGTGAAACCACTGCACCCCCGGAAGAGATTTGAAAAAAGTCATTTGCTGCTTGGCATATCTGCAGCTGTTCTTTATGATGAGATTCTGAATAGTTCTTAAGGAAGCCTCCCCTCTTTTTCTCCACAAAAAGAATTCCCTGTAACCGATACCTTTCATACCGGGCCACTCCTCATGGGCGCCAAGGCTGATCAATCGCTTGATTTCTTCTGTAAGTCCCTGCTTCATCATGATTTCCACTCTCTGTTCAATTCTGCTTTCAAGCTCGCTTTTCTCTCTATAGAGACCAATAATTAATGGATCGATATGAGAACGTAAAGTCTGTTGAACTTTATAGGATGAAAGGGGAAACCCTGAAACCTCAAAGACTTCCAATGCCCGAATAATGCGATAAGCATCCTGACCGGAGATTTTTTCAGCAGATTCAGGGTCAACCTGCGCAAGTCTTCTATGCATTGCCTCTAACCCTGTCTCAGCCATGCTGTTTTCAAGCCTTTTTCGGATATTGGGATCTCCCTTAGGAGTTCCAGGGAGACCGAAGAGGAAATGCTTAAAATAGTATGCAGTACCGCCTGATATAAGGGGCACATTAGCCCGAGCGGTTATATCAGCAATTAAGGCATCAGCAGAAAGCACAAAATCCCCCACGGTGAACTGCTTATCAGGATTTTGTACATTAATGAGATGGTGGGGAACTATTGATAATTCTTTCTGAGAGGGTTTTGCTGTTCCAATATCAAGCCCAGTATATACCTGCATTGAATCAGCGCTAATAATTTCATATCCTGTATGAAAATAACTATTAATTAACTGGGTTTTCCCTACAGCAGTAGGACCAAAAATTAAAAGGACAGGATACAATGAGAAGGGATCAGCTCTCTTTTTTGTTAAAAAAGTATTTGACACGATTTTCCAGCACCTGAGTTATTGCGGTGGATACAACTTTTCCGTTATGTTTTTCAACTTCCGTGTCCCCATATTTTGTGATAAAGGCTGCTTCCTTTATTGAAGCGCTTGTAAGTTCATACACGTTTGAATCTTTATTGATCAAGATATCTATCGGTATTGCCACTGGTGTTCCTCCCGGCATTCATCAGAAATAATTGATAATACTGAAAAAGTAAGAAAAAAATTACAAAAAAACAGCATGCTTGTGTCTGTATTGTTATCTCATGAGAATTATGATACATGACAATGGTGCTTTTTCTGATGCGTTTTCAGTCAGCTTAGTATATCGATTTTCACCTTACTTGTAAAGCGTAATAAGCCTCAACAATTTTTTCAGCTGTTTCAAACTGGTTGCTTATATCAGTATTAATGATCAAATCCACAAAATGGTAATCGTTATTATCAATACCGTAAATACGCTTATACCGTTGTGTATCCCTTCGATCCCGCTCAAGTGTTTCCTGAAGCTTTTCCTCAAAGCTTCCACCTTCGCGTGAATTAATACGCTCTGCTCTGGTTTCCAAGGAAGCTTCAAGATACACCTTTATATCTGCTTTATTCAGCATCCAAACTGCAAGTCGTGAACCGAGGACACAGTTCTTTTGGGAAGCCAGTTCAACTTGCTTCTTATCAAGCTTAATATCGTATGCATCAGTCTCTTCTGCTAGTCTGCATAATTCAAGAAAAGAGATTCCTTCATCCTCGGCCATGTTTCGAAATGTATAATTGATTACATCAATTTTGAGTTTCTCTGCCACTAGTCTGCTAACCGTACTGTTACCGCAGCCGCTTTTTCCCGAAATTGCAATCTGATGATACTTCTTTTTCCCCATATTAGTATTAATTTCATTCGGCTCAGACTTTGTATCACCGAATAAGTCTTTACCACTGGATGACTCCGCTTTATCACTCTTTTTATTCAACATTTCTCAGCTGCTCCCGAATATTTTCCAGACGATCCTTCATGACTACAACCGCTTGGTTTACTTCCACCATGCTGCTTTTAGAAGCTATGGTATTAATTTCACGATTCAGTTCCTGACAGAGAAAATCAATTTTTTTGCCCACCGCATTTTTTTCCTCTAAAAACGCTTCAAATTGATGCAGATGGCTTTCAATTCTCTGAAGTTCTTCATTAACTGAGTATTTTACCATAAGAACTGCTACTTC
>JAIPFS010000082.1 GCA_021736545.1 Spirochaetia bacterium
GCATTTTGTTTTGGTATTTCTTATTTTTTGCGACTTTCTTCATCATGAGCCGCATTTTTTCAAATTTTTTAAGAAGCCGGTTTACATCATAAACTGCCGTACCGCTTCCTTTTGCAATTCTTTTTCTCCGGGAAGGACCTATTATCCTATGATTAGTACGTTCATTCAGTGTCATGGAAAGGATGATCGCTTTCTCCATGCTTATTTCTTCTGTATTTATATCATCCTCACTAATCTGCCCTTTTGCTCCGGGTATCATTTCCAGCAGTGATTCCATGGAGCCCATTTTATCAACTCGCTGAATCTGTTCAAGATAATCCTGCAGGTTGAAAGATGCTGAAGCCATCTTTTTCTGAAGCTTTTCTGCATCCTCCTGATCAAAGGACTCCTGAGCCTTTTCAACCAGGGAAACGACATCACCCATACCTAAGATTCTTGAAGCTATACGCTCAGGGTAAAAAGGATCAAGATCCTCTATTTTTTCGCCTACACCAATATATTTTATCGGTGTTCCTGAAATGCTCCGTATGGATAAAGCTGCACCGCCACGGGTATCTGAATCAAATTTTGTGAGAATAACTCCGTCGATTCCCACTTTTTCATTGAATTCCTTGGCTATGCTTACTGCATTCTGTCCAGTCATAGCATCAGCAACATATAGTGTTTCATCAGGCCGGGCAGTAGTATAAATATCCTTAATTTCCTGCATCATCTTCTCATCAAGGTGCAGGCGCCCCGTAGTATCTATTATAACCGTATTATACTGCTGCTTTTTCGCTTCTTTCAGCGCATGTTTTACAACTTTTACAGGATTTTTTGTATCCTCGGCATAAACAGGAACATCAATCTGCTCTCCCAGAATCTGAAGCTGTGTTACGGCTGCCGGTCTAACAAGGTCAGCAGCTACAAGAAGAACACGACGTCCCTCTTTCTTTAGTTTTGCCGCCAGTTTTGCTGATGTTGTAGTTTTTCCAGATCCCTGAAGCCCCATCATTAAAACAACAGACTGGGTGTCCGGCCCTTTAAGCTGAAGTTCCTTCCGCTCATCCCCAAGAAGCTGCACAAGTTTATCATGTACAACTTTTATAAACTGCTGTCCGGGATTTACAGACTTGAGAACTTTCTCTCCCTGCGCTTCCTGGATTGTTCTATTTACAAATCTTCTGACAACCCTGAGATTTACATCAGCTTCGAGGAGAGCAATTTTTATTTCTTCTACAGCATCCTGTATATTCTTTTCCGATATTTTACTTTTACCGGATATTTGTTTGAAAACATCACTGAATTTATTGCTAATTTTATCCAACATACACTTTTACCTTTTACAACAAATGCCCTTATACATTATTTGAAGGAAATCGTCAACCTGTTTCAAGCTTCAGCAGACATTTCAGAATCGAAAAAAAATAAGTTGTAATATCATTTCGGACAATTATTTAAGTCTTGGCTCAAAATCATTTCCCGGCGAATCTGAAAGCCTATAAGATATAATTTTGGAAACTCCCGGCTCTTCCATGGTAACTCCTAAGAGTGCTGAAGCACCAATTACTGTTTTTTTATTATGGGTTATAATTATAAACTGAGACTCTCTGCTGAAATCTTCAAGGACATTAAGGAATCTTCCCACATTGGCATCATCCAAGGCTGCATCAATTTCATCAAGAACACAGAAAGGTGACGGTTTGACCATATATGTTGCAAAAAGCAAAGCAACGGCTGTCAAAGAGCGTTCTCCACCTGAGAGGAGAGAAATTCTTTCTAATTTTTTTCCTGGAGGCTGGGCAAGGATATCTATTCCTGATTCAAGGACGTTCTCAGGATCCATAAGTCTAATCTCCGCACGTCCGCCACCGAAAAGCTTACGGAACATATTATGAAAATTGGTCTTTATCTGATTATAACAAACCGTAAAAAGTTCTTCAGATTTCTGTGTTATTTCTGTAGTAATTTTTATAAGATTTTCTTTCGCAGTTGCCAAATCCCGGATCTGCTTAGAGAGAAAATCATATCTCTCCTTTACTTCTTCAAATTCCTGGGCTGCCATATGATTTATACTTCCCAGATTTCTCAACTGTTCACGTTTTTCCCGCATGCTAATTCGAATAGCATTTTTATCTTCCTGATGATCAGAAACGCTTGTTTCAAACTCCTTCAAACTTCTGGCATATGTCTCTTCAAACTGCTCATAAATCGCACTGATCTCCCTATTAAGTGATTCAATCTCAATTTCAGCACGCTCTATTCGCTGTTTAAGTTTTCCAGTTCTCTCCGTATAGGCATCAACTTGTTTTTTTCTTGATTCTACATTTTTGCTGTTTTCATGGATGGCAGTATTTATTTTTTCCAGATTTACTTTGAACTGCTGCTCCTCTTCAAGTAGTTTCTCGTTTTCTTCATGTACTTTTTCAATTTTACTTTTTGTTTCCTTTTCACGATTTTCAGCAATCTCCACATCCTTTGATGTGTCATCATATAAAAGTTCCTGTTCATTCAATCGTTTCTGGAGATCTTTAACCGCATGTCCAAGCTGATCTTTTCTATTGCCGCTGTCGGCCAGTGATATTCGTAAATTCTCTAAAGTCTTCCTATAAGACTGCAGTTTTGTTCTCAAATGTTCATTCTCTTCTCGGTGTCTTATTATGGAAGAACGGTTGCTAAGCGCCCCTTCGCGGTTTTTTTGTATTCTGCTATCTATTTCCCGCTTTCTGGTTATTATTCCCTCGGGAGAGAGAAATTCATCAATAAATGCAGGTATTGCACCGGTATACTGTTCAAAAAGTTCTGCTATCGAGCTTACTCCTTCCTGCACATCCTTGCAAATGGTCTTAAACTCTTCAAATATGCGTACAGATGTATCTTCGTCTGAAAATCTTTGAGCTTTACGTACATCTTCAGTATACTCATTTTTATTGTGAATATGAGTGAGAATTCGCTCAATTTTACTATATACCTTTTCTTCCAGTTCTTTACGGTATTTAGCTGAATATCCAGTCTCTTTCAGCTGTTCGTCAAGCTGTTCAACAATATCATCTGTGAGATTCTGCAGGTCCATTTGAAGTTCCTGCTGCTCTTTTTCAATCTGCTCATTTTTACTCTCAAGTTCTTTGATTTCACCATCATTGCGCTCTATTCTCTCTTCTGCCGCACGAACACTATTTGTAAAACTTTCTATCTCATCTTCCGCCTCTTCAATTGAGTCTTCAAACTCTAAGATCTGCTTTCGGTAGCGATCGATTTCAGTTTTATCTCTTTCAATGCGTTCCTGGATAGTTTTTCCTCTGCTTTGCGCCTCTTTAGCATCAGCCTTAAAGTCTTTAACCCGTTCCATGAGTAAGCCGAGCTGATTTTCAATACTGTTTTTAGATTCGTCAATGCGCTGAAGCCTGGTCTGAATGGTTATTTTTTCCTGAGAAAAAGCATTTACCTTATCAAGATTTTCCTCTAGGTCTGCATTCAGCCTGTTTATTTCATCTCGCAATTCAGTTTCAGCTTCTTTATCCTCTTTAACTTGTTCTGCATTTGCATCACGTTTAGATACTATGTCCCTTAAACGGGACAGCTGCATGATTACTTCTAAATTGAATATCTCTGTCTGCAGTTTCTGGTATTCTTCTGCTTTTTCAGCTTGTGTTTTAAGTGAATCATAACTTTTTTTAACTTCTTTAAGTATATTCTCGACTTGTTTCAGGTTCTCATCAGTCTGTGCAAGTTTTCTTTCGGCTTCAGCACTTTTTTGTTTATACCGAGAAATTCCAGCTGCCTCTTCAAAAATATATCTTCTATCTTCAGGGCGATGCGAGAGAATTTGATCAATTTTGCCTTGTTCAAGGATTGAATATGCGGATTTTCCAATTCCGGTATCAAAAAAAAGCTCACGAATATCCCGCAGCTTAACCGGAGTATTATTTATCAGGTATTCACTTTCACCTGACCTGTGCACTCGGCGCTTCAGTTCCACCTCAGCTACATCCATGGGGAGGTAACCCTCTTCATTGGAAATAACCAAAGCAACTTCTGAAACCTGTAAGGCTTTCCTGTTTTCCGTACCGTTAAAAATCACATCTTCCATTTTTCCGGCACGGAGAGTTTTTGTTGACTGCTCCCCCAGTACCCACTTGATGCTGTCAACAATATTGCTTTTACCGCATCCGTTAGGTCCCAGCAGTGCACTGATCCCATCAGAGAATTCCAATTTACTTCTTTCAGCAAATGATTTAAAGCCGAATAATTCTATACTTTTCAAGAACACGCTATTTGTATCCTTTTATTATTAAGTCGAAGTTAATAAACACATACATGGTCAATATGCCTGCATAAGTACGTATGAATATAGCATACAAACTTTACTCAATAAAGTGATTTACTAAATAAACAATTATCATGTATAGTAATTACATGATAATTTGCGGTATTGATGAAGCAGGTCGAGGTCCAATTGCAGGGCCTGTTACCGCTGCTTCAGTTATTCTCCCTTTCGACTTTCCTGTTTCAGAATTGAATGATTCAAAGAAAATAAGTCCAAGCAAGCGGGAAAAACTTGAACATCTCATTAAAACCAGGGCTGCAGCTTATGGTATCGGTTGGGTTTCTCATAGAACTATTGATAAAATAAATATCCATAATGCCGCCCTGCTTGCTATGAAAAAGTCTTTCCATGCAATGCTTCGACGGTATAATACGGATAATAAGGATATCGAACCAAGTCTTATCTTACATGTACAGAATCTGCATGTTCTTACTGATGGCAGATTCACTCCTGACATCTCCGGGGCAGGCATAAATGAAGCTGTTATTAAGGGTGATGCTTCTGTTCCGCAAATCATGGCAGCCTCTATTATTGCTAAGACAGCACGTGACCGTTGGATGCGCTCAGCTGCAGAAAAATACCCATTATGGTCCTTTGAAAGACATAAAGGGTATCCTACTCAACTTCATAGGGATTTATGCAGAACCCATGGGCTCTCCCCTATTCATAGAAAAAGTTTTAATTTCCTTTAAGGTATCCTTTAAGGTATTTGCCCTGGGGTATTGAAACCTTTCATTCCCAAACGGAGCGAGAGGAGCGGAAGCAATAATATGCTTCCATTTCCGAGCGAGTGCAGGGATCGCAAGGTGAAATACCCCGCCCCTTTGGGGCGGAAAAGGAGGCAGAGCCTCCTGCACCCAGGGCTTGCCCTGGGGTATTGAAACCTTTCATTTTCTCTTCTTCTTTTCTGATTTTACAAATTCCAAAGCTTTCAGCAGTTCTTCCTCGAAAACATCAAGATCCTCCTCAAAAACAATTACGGATCTTCTTTCAAAGCTGTCTTCACCCTGACGCTTACTTTCTACGATATTAAGAAACATATCCCCATTTCTATTTTCTTTCACATTAAAGAAATAAGTACGTTTTTTCGTTGGAAATTTCGTAGAGAACAATTCACCTCGTATTCCCATATTACCACCCTGATTATCTGAATTTATGCAGATTATATGTAACAGCTTACGGTGTATTTATCAACCCCGTTTACAGTACCATTCTGATTGTCTATGCATCCCGACATTTTCCTATACTGATAGAATACTACTTTTAGTATTAATTGAGGATAAGCCCTTGACGATTTCTCTATATTTTATTATATATATCCATGTTGCTTCAAGACAAAACAGTTTGCGGCATCTACTTTTACACTATTTAAATTTGCGCCTGTGGTATAGTGGTATTACCTCAGCCTTCCAAGCTGAAGAGGCGGGTTCGATTCCCGTCGGGCGCTCTACACCCGGTTTTTACCGGGTTTTTTTATGCACAAAGCTCAGCAGAATATACCCTTAATTGGTAAAAATATGATAGAATGCAGAAGTATCAAAAAATATCAATTCATGTTCAATATTGACAAAAACCTTTGAACATCATTAACTGAAAGAAATGCAAATACGTGTTGACGAAATAAAAGTAAAACGCCGGATAAGAAAAGATTTAGGTGATTTAAGCCAACTCATGGACAGTATAAAGGACCACGGACTCATGAATCCGATCGTGATTAATGAAAAAAGGGAACTTATTGCCGGTGAACGAAGGCTTGAATCAGTAAAAGCTTTAGGGTGGAAAACTGTAGATGTACATATCATTCATACCCCGAACGGCGTAAATAAAATTCAAATGGAAATCGATGAAAATTTATACAGGAGACCTTTAACAACTTCTGAACTAGCAGAGGGTTTTTCAAAGATTGATCGTCTTCGAAATCCAAATTTTCTCAAACGCTTTTTCCTTTTTATTAAGCGCATCTTCCGTAAAATTTTCAATCAGTCTCAATAATCTATTTTGTTAATTTTTACAATAAACGAGAAGTAAGTATGCAGCAGTTCGAACGAAAAAACAAAGAGTCTCTTAAACGTTATGCACAGGTTATTCTACACAAGGGTGTAAATCTGTATGAAGGGCAGTCAGTTTTTATAAAAGCCAGCCCGTCTGTCTATTATTTTTCAAGAATCTTAGCAGAAGAAGCTTATTCCAGCGGTGCCGGATATGTTTACATTGAAAATGATGATTTGTCACTCTTGCGTCAACGGGTACTAAATCAAACAGATGAAGATTTAAACTTTCATCCTGATTTTCAAAAAAGTATATATCGTGAATTAATAGACGAAGACTGGGCTTTTATACGTATTG
>JAIPFS010000083.1 GCA_021736545.1 Spirochaetia bacterium
TGCAAAGGGTATTTCTTCCCTGAATGCTGTGGCAGCAGCGGTACCAGCCGCCTGGCCGAGGAGCATGCATGGGCCCATTACCCGAAGGGCGGCAAGTACTTCCCCATCTACGCTTACCGCCCGCCCTGTAACGATTACATTTCCTACCTCATCAGGAACCATAACTCCGTAGGGTACTTCTATGGCCAGATGCTTCCGTTCGGCATTCGGTTTTTTCGTATCTCCCATCATCGGATCATGGCTTGGCTTTTTGGGGTCCGGTAAATCAAAGTTGTAGGTAGTTCTACCTACACAGTCTTCATAGGTCTTTCCTGACGCGGCATCTTCAAGTGATACATGGGCGAGACCGTTTATTCTTCTTGTTTCCCGGATCCCAAGGCTTTCTCCAATATACCTCACTCTAGAGCGGGAAAAACCGGGGAAATATTTCTTCATAATGTCATGGAGCTTGTAAACATCCCGACGGCCTTCTATAAGTCCCCGGGTGATATCTTTTCCATCAGTTCCGTCAATACCTGTCTGACGAAGTGTGTTTACCAGAAAGACATCCGGCTCATTAAGCTGCACAGTGACAAATATTTCAAAAGGGAAATCCCATATCCCTTTATGTTTCAGATCTTCGATGATTTCCACAAGCTTGGGAGACTGGTGTTCATTCTGATAGGCTAAGAGCGCTTCACGATCCACTTGATCTACATGAAATTCCAGCGACGCAGGAGTCATCAGCCCATCCTCTTCTCTTCCCTTCTGATAGGAGCATCCCGCCATGGCAGCAATATCAGCATCTCCAGTTGCATCGATAATGACATCTCCCCGTAATGAAAACAGACCGCTTTTATTATGCGCTGTGAGAGAAACAACTCTCTTTTCATACCGCTGAAGGCTGATAATCCTTGTCTGCAGATACGGCTGTATCCCTTCCTCAAGACATATAGTATCGAGAAACAGTTTCATTCTATTTCCATCAAAGGGAATACCTGCCGCCATGCGCGGATACCAGCCATGCGGGTTATTTTGTACATCTATAGTATCTGGTTCTATTGCTCCGCCGATGGAGATAAGGCGATCTGTTAATTCATCGAATACTCCGCCGATTTTCCGTTCGACCCGCCCTGTCTTTTTGTTGTAGTATCTGCCGCCGAGAAGATGATTTATGCCGCTGTTCACGGCTACCCCTCCCAAGGCTCCTGATTGTTCTACAAGGGCCGTTTTTAAACCATTTCGTGCTGCTGTTACAGCAGCCGCAATGCCGCTCATTCCGCCTCCGCAGACTATACAGTCAAAAGCAGTTTCTCCATTCACTGCGATGGTCGTCTCCATAAACCTTCTCCTGTTTTTGATCAATCATGATCTTTTTACTGATGCTTCAGCATATGCTTCAAAAAGCTCCCGGGCTTCTCTTACTGATTCAGCATGATAGAGAAGCGAAACTCCAGTGGGATACTTTTCCATAATTCTCCCAGACAGCAGATCCTCTTTCTTTGGCTGTATTCTAAGCAGTGGGATCTTCTTCGCTTCCGCCCTCTTATATATCACATCAATATCGTTCATATACGGCTGTCCGAAATCCAAACACTGCAGATTTTCACTATCCAGCATGGCATCAGCGGTATGATCAAATTTTCCGCAGGAGTGGATGCCTCCGCCATGGACCTTTTGAAGTACATACTCATCTGCGGGTTTTACAAGATCTCTATATATCTCCGATGAGATCATGACTACTGAGTCATTCCGGATAAGAATATTACCCTTGAGCAGTACTCCATGCTGATGAGAGAAACCGTCCATCCTTTCAGTAACATAGGGCTGGAAACGTTTCATACAGTTCAGCTGCATTTCGGCAGTCTTCATGAGCGCTTGCTGAACTAAATCAGGTCTAGTCAGCATATCAATGAATAGCTCCTGCCCAATAACCTGTTCAAGTGAATCCAAGGGTCCCTGCAGATCCGGCAAGGTTATCGTCAGAAGCTCAGCCAGTTCCGGATAGCGACGCAACTGTTCATGATAGAATTCATAACTCTCAATAACCTTATTTACCCAGACATTATTTTCTATATCTGCAGCAGTATTCAAAGCATCTTCCAAAGAAAACTGTTCATCAGTCCGCTTTATCCAGGGAGTCTGCTCATCTCTCTGCTCCGGCGGGAAGCCAAAAAGGGATGCCACGGTGACCGTCCCCCAATTGGGGCGAATGGTCAACGGAAGATCATCTGAAAGCCTGTCACGGCAAACAATACTCTGTCCCCAGGCACTCACAAGCTCATTGTACATCATGGCAGCAGGGCTGCTGTATATCGAACTATTGGGAAAGGGCTGAAACACATCTTCCCCTTCCAAAGGGTAGGAAAAAATAATGGGAAGTCGATCTACTGACTCATATTGCAGAGCAGATCTGTGACGCTCCTCAGTAATCCGCTGCCGATCTCCTAAATCCAAATTGAGTATATAGAGGATCACCTCTTCCAGACGGTTTTCAGCATCCAGGTGTTTTTCAGTATCCGCATACATATCTGCTCTCCCTATTCCTGCAGTCTCTGTTCAAATACTTCATCAACCAAACGCTTATCATCTTCCGTCAGGGGAAGAAAGGGTCTCCGACACATACCACTTTGTATATGCTGTTTCTCCAGTACATACTTCTGTGCATTCAGCAATTTGCCGGTTTTCAGCAATACGCGAATCACTTCATTGGCATCTGTCTGCAGTTCAGCTGCTTTCCTCATATCTCCCTGTTTATAAGCTTTTTGTATATTGATATATTTTTCGGGCATGAAATTAAATGTACTCCCTATAGCTCCATCGGCTCCCATGGATAGGCCTGCAAGGAATATTTCATCAAGTCCATTATATATCAGCAGATCGGGGTCATCGTTTTTCATACCCTCAAGCTGATACAGATCATTGGATGTAAATTTAACTCCGATAATATTCTTGTGCTCCCTGAGCCGGCTCATCATTTCGCTTGTCAGGGAGACACCGGAAAGACCTGGAAAATTATACGGGATGAGAGGAAGCTGTATGCTGTCAGCAATATCGGTATAATATCCTATAAGTTCATCTTCAGAGAATTTATAGTAAAAAGGGGGTATTGATGAAACGGCATCGGCGCCAGTTTCCTGAGCATGAAGGCCGAGTTTGATGGAAAAATCCGTAGAAATTGCTCCAATATGGCATATGACCTTCACTTTCCCGGCTGTTTCATCCAGAACGGTTTCTAAAATGCGCTTGCGTTCTTCAAAACTGAGAAGAAAAGCCTCTGCGGTACTTCCGCAGACATAAAAACCGTTGATACCTTTTTCAATATTCTTTGCTGTAAGCTGGCGCAGGGCCTGCTCATTGATCTTTCCCTCTTCGTCGAAGGGTGTAAGTAATGCGGTAAATAATCCTGCTAGTGGTTTCACGAAGCCCCCTTTATCAATATATCTTATGATATATCAAAAAATGTATAATTTTTTCTCCCGCATAGATACTATCTCATTCCCTATGCTGCACTATTTTTCAAAAACATTTCTTTGTTTAATTATCCACAAAGAGGTGGTGCTTACCGCTCCGCAGATGCTGCCGTATGATATATTCCGCTTCATCGGCATTCTCAGTTGTCAACTGCTCCACGAGTTCAATATGACTTTTTCTCTCCTGCTTATCCACAGGAAGCAGAATTCTATTCATATTATAGAAGATACCCAACTTAGTTATCCGGACAAATTCCCGCTCAAGAGCACTGCAGGAGGATAAAACAACTAAGTTTTTATGAAACTCAATCTCCTGCTCCCAGTGTTCCGGACTGTCGGCTTCTGTCTCTTCAACTTTTCTTGCCAGTTCAATTAAGCGTTCTTTATGGTCAACTATAGGCTTCCCATGATAATGCCGGGCAGCCTGGCATTCAATTGCCTCTCTGAGAATGAGCTGATTAAAGACATCCTCTTTCCGTATCGGTTTTACGATAGTACCTTTTCTCGGTATGCTTTCTACAAAGCCTTCAATTTCCAACTGCAGAATTGCTTCAAGTACAGGCGCTACGCTCACTCCGAGTTCATCAGCCAGCTTTCTTCTGTTAAGCACATTTCCAGGAACCAGTTCATTCTGCATAAACCGATCCAGCAGTTTTTCATACACTTCCTTAGAGAGTGAACTTTTCTGCTTAGGCACATTATCTTTCAAGTCTGCATTCATATGAGTTTCTTTATCCATAATACCAATAATAAATCATTTCTTCTGATATATCAAGTGATTTTTCAGACACGTTTTTTCTGAACCCATTGTTTTTCTCCGCCATATTGTTCATCTCAAGAACATCCTGGGATTTCACCCCTCAGTTTTAAAGGATATTGACCTTACTTTGTCCCTTGCTGTGTAGAAGTATCCATGCTTATATCCGCTGCTGAATTTTTTAAGCTATCTATATCTTGCCTGATTTTTTCCTGTACTGCAATGATATCTGCTTCATGGAGGACAAGGTTCATACCCTGCTGTATAAGCTCTTTTTCAAAGGCTATCCCCGCGCCTCCGTAGCCTTTATGGTATCCGGCACCTTTACCAAATTCCCGAGCGGTTCTGATAATATGAATAACCATCTCCTTGAAAATCGAATTATCATATTGCTCCGGTATTCCCATACTGCAGGATAGATCATGGGGACCAATGAGTACGGCATCAACTTCCGGGTACTTGAGAATTTCGTGCAAGCTATCCACCGCCGTTCTGCTCTCAATATTCAGAATAAGCGCACTATGCTGATTCTGTACGGCTACATAGGATTCCAGCTCCTGAGAAGCATACTCTGAAGTCTTGAGAATTCTTTGCAGACTTTCCCCCTGGATAGGTCTTTTTTTAACGGAACCGATTAATCCTTCAACTTGTTCCTTATTTTCTATATAGGGAGCAATGATGCCAGCAGCACCGCCGTCTAGAGCCATTCTTGCTTTTACTGGATCGGGAGAAGGAATTCTTAGCAAAGGAGGCAGACCCATTGCTGCATACATCCTGCACATGAGAGCAGTCTGCTCCCGGTTCAAGGGGATGTGCTCGGTATCAATAAACACAAAATCAACACCGCCGGCAGCAATAACTTCAGGCCATAACGGAGAACTTGATACAACCAAAGTACCATACATCATAATGCCATTCCGCAGTTTTTCTGGAACAGTAAAATTCTTCATCAGAGGAGCCTCCTTAAAAGTATAATATACTATTTCTTGTGATATATCAAGTGCTATTTTATGTTTTTTAATATAGCTGATCACCTTGCGTAAATTCTCTTTTCTTGAACTTCATCAACGGGCAGAATAGTTAGTAATGGCCCACCTGCATAATAAATAATAATTGGATCACCTATTATGTACATCTTTTTTAGGTATCATCTGGATTTTCATCAAATAAAATTGACAGAGCCGGCAGTTCTCATGTAGTATATGATATATCAACAGATATTTTATAACTTGTATGTACTGCATACGGCTCTGTTTTCTGAATTTTACTTAATTCATTTGTAAACGATACAAGTTGTGAAAAATTAACGGAGGAATGCATGACCATAGAGACATTGCTGAAACTGCAGCGCTGGAACACACCGGCTGTCTATAACGGCTGGGAAGCTGTAACTGATCATCCGAGAACCAGCTGCTTCAACCTTGACCCAGTTAGCCAGTTCACCCCGAAACAGGGCATCATGGCAGGAAGAGCTGTTACCGTTGTTATTGAACCGGGAAATCCGGAACATCCAAAACAGAATATGGATGCCTGGAATGAATATAGAGCTTATATTGCATCAATTGAGGGTCCCAAAATTGTTGTTGTTCAGGATCTTGACAGCCCGAAGGCCTTGGGAGCCTTTTGGGGGGAAGTAAATACCAACATTCACTTGGCTTTAGGCTGCGTCGGAACTATCACAGATGGAGCAGTACGGGACATTGATGAGATTCGGGAAACAGGTTTCAATGTACTGGCACGACGATTATGCGTCGGACACGCATGGAGGTACCCTGTTCGCTGGAATTGTTCAGTTTCCGCCTTCGGCTGTCCAATAGAACCCGGTCAGTTACTGCACGCTGACCAGCACGGCTTTCTTGCAATCCCGAAAGAGGATGAAGAGGCGCTGCTCCATGCTGCAGAATTTCTCGACAGCTTAGAAAATGAAACAGTTATTGCCGCAGCTAAACAAAGCCGGGGAAAAAGCATGGAAGCTATTCTCGCCTCAATAGCTCGAGCAGACAATGAGTTCGGGAAATTCTATAAACAGAAATTGGGGACAGATTCAGCAAACGTAAAATGACTTACCGGTCATTTTATCAACGGATCCTAGTACCCTAAATTCACGGAGAATTATGCAGGAAGCAGACTCATCACTAAACCGATGGCTCCGCCGAAAACTCCTCCCCAGACTACCAGCCATCCGAGATGCTTAGCTATCATCTCTTTTACAATCTGTTTTACCATCTGCGGAGTCAGTTCATCCAAGCGTGATTCAACAATCAGTTCCACTTTGCTCTTAACTGCATTAACCATGGAATCAATCCCGTCTTCACTTTTTCCACTTCCTGAACTAAGTAAAGCTTCTCGAAACTCTTCCC
>JAIPFS010000084.1 GCA_021736545.1 Spirochaetia bacterium
TACCCTTCCTGGGGAGGATCCCCATAGAAAAAGCATTAATGGATGCGGAAGATTCTGGCCAGCCCTTCCTTGCGAATCATACCGAAACCCCCAGCGCGATTGCTTTTTACGCAATAATAGAAAAAATTATTGCTTCTCTGAGCAGCAGCAAATAAAATCATGCTGAAAGCTGATCGCAGAAACTGATTTAGTGAAGCTGTGAAAAAACTGAAGCCGGTATTAGAAAACTGATATCGGCTTTTTTACAGCTATCTCATTAAAATTCCACCCTTTCCCCTGCTGAACATTTTTTGTACACTGTACTCATAAGCACATATCGAACAGATATGATTGAGGAGCGGAAGTGAAAGAAAATACAAAAAATGAAGGAAACCAAACATACAGAGAGCACCACCTCGCCTGGAAGACCTTGGAAAGGAGTGTCATTCAGGACTGCAGAATTTTTGAAGTGCACACAGTGAAAAGGGAGTCTTCTCTTGGGACCAAGGGAACTTTTGTCCAGTTGAATGCACCAAACTGGGTAACCGTAGTACCGGTAGTGAAGAATCAGAAAGGTGAAAACCGCTTTCTTATGGTTGAGCAGTACCGTCATGGAAATGAGAAAGTGACAATAGAATTTCCCGCAGGAACAGTAGAACAAGGAGAAGATCCTGAAAAAGCGGGATACCGGGAACTTCTGGAAGAAACCGGATTTCATGCAGGAGAAATGATAAAAATCGGTGAAGTATCTCCAAATCCTGCATTTATGAACAATCGGGTTTATATCTATGCAGCCCGAAACATGGAAAGCATCAAGGATCAGGAGCTTGATGAGCATGAAATGATAGATGTCCATGTAAAAACTATTGATGAAGTTGTTCAGAGAATGGGCACAGGACTCTATGATAATGGTATAATGATGATAGCCTTGGCGTATTATTTGCGCTGGAATAGAAACATAGATTTAGGAAGGGAATCATGAAAAATACAGAAAAGAAAAGTGATAAAACGAGAATCAGCATGAATCGGCATCCCCGCATGCCGCTGCCGGGAATCCTCGTCTCAGTAATGGCCTTTATGATCTGCATGGCTTCGGTATCAGCATCCGGTCAGCAGGATGAAAAAACAGATGCGGTTCCCCGCGAAGCTGTTCAGGAACAGCAGGCCAGGACGGTATTGAATAAACTGCCTCCCAGTGAAGCACGGACAATTTCTGTTAGCGGAGAAGGAGAGGCTTCAGCTGAACCTGATACAGCCTCCTTTTCAGTCGGTTACAGCGCCTTGGCGGATACAACCAAGGAAGCTCAGAAAATGGTGAACCAACAAATTGACAGGATTCTTGAGGCACTCCTGGGGTTTGGAATAAAAGAAAAACAGATCAGGACTGAGCGTCTGCAGATTTCTCCGGAATATGAATGGACTGACGGCGGACGGAAGCTGATTGGCCAGCGAGTTCGTCAGACCCTTGGGGTTAAAATTGACGACATAGTGCTGAATACCGAGCGCCTGCCCGCCGTAATGGACTTTCTCGGAGGAGTACAGGGAGTGGAAATTTCGTCTATCAATTTTTACGTTGATAATACGGAGGAGCTTTACAGAACAGCCAGGGAGAGGGCTTTCCATAAGGCTGAGCAGAAGGCCGGAGAACTTGCTTCTCTGAGCAGAATGAAGCTGTCCTATCCGATTTCGATCACGGAAAATTCCAGAGATGTGAATAATCAGCCGGTAATGGATACGATGCTGCGTGCTGAAGCAGCTTCTATGAAGGCGCCGGAGACATCAGTACCAGCGGGTGAGATTACCGTCTCCGTTAGGGTCTCTGCTGTTTTTGAAATGATGCCGTATTCTGAGTAGACTTCTGAGTAGACGAAGCAGAGCTGAAGTTCGGGGCTTTAACAGCCCCTCGGATTTTTTCTTCAAAAACATCGGCCAGAGCGGCGGCTTCACCGTCATCAACAGCACGGCCGAAGCTGTATACTTGAGGACCGTAGTTGAATGTAATTTTCCCCTCGTGGACACCCCGGCTCTGGTAAGTAGGATTTCTGGAGCCGATATCCTTAGTTTTTGTCATGGGAACAAAAGCAATATTGCTGATGTGGGCCGGGTCGAAATGATTTTTCCGGCCCATTCCGAAGAGCGTCTTTGCCAGGATAACTTCCCCCGGCCGTATGATAAAACGTTCCTTGCCGAGGAAAGCCCAGAGATTCAGTATCAGGAAGAGACTCAGCAGGATTATGATAGTCATAAAGGGGATAACCCCGTAGAGGGCAGCTTTGGCGAGGAAGACGGTAAACGGATGATCTGGTCCCGGTATGCGGGGAGAGTAGGCTGAGAGCACCGTGGGCAGCAGCAGTACGAAAAAAACAGAAAGCAGGCCTGCGATTGCCAGCAGCAGGATTCTTCCCTTTTTAAGTGGTGGTATGGCAACTTCGTAGGATTCATCAGTCTCTTTTATCTGAACGCTGCTTTTTTTACCTGGGGTAAAGTTCATTCGGTCCATCTCCTTCAGCCGCAACGGAGCATGAAATCCGTTCGTTCAGCTATGTGCCGCCCGTATACTACTGCAAATTGCCCGCTTGTGAGCCGCTCTGCTTATGTTTACTTCTGCATAATTCTGCTTATTTCACATATGCCCGATTCTCACATTCTACAGCTGCTTGTACCTGTAGAAGCTTTGCTGATTATATTATACCATATATGCTATGACTTCATGGAATGACTCATTAAGAAACCCGCCTCATGAACCTCGAAACCCAATAACTGCAGCAATAACTGAAGATACATCAGATACATCAGTTACATCAGATGGATCGTCTGCTGAAGATGCAAAAAAAAACCAGTATACAGCCCTTACAAAAAATATCCTTCTCGTTCTGCGTGCAGTCCCGAAAGGAAACGTAGCCTGTTATGGGCAGATAGCACGATTATCAGGTAACAATATGGCCGCCCGTCAAGTTGTCCGTGTCCTGCATACTCTTTCAGACCGGGAACAGCTTCCTTGGCACAGGATTATCTCATCAAATGGTAGCATAAAAACCCCCAGCTATGGAAGGTCTCTGCAGAAAGCTCTCTTGGAAAAAGAGGGTGTCGTTGTAGACGAACAGTATCATGTTGACTTGGATAAGTTCGGCTGGGATACTTCATCCATTGAACCGCTGCTTCTCTGACCCTTCCCAAACGGAGCGAGAGGGCGTGAGCATTAAATATGCTTTCATTCCCTGAGCTCCATCTCCATCTGTATATGCTGTATACCGGCCTCAGTAAAAACATCTCCGCGGGGTAAGAAGCCGAGGTGTTTATAAAATTCGAGAAGATGATATTGAGCATGAAGCTCAAGCCTGCATATTCCGAAAGTTTCAGCCTCCTGAATTACCCATCTCATGATCTCTTTGCCGTATCCTCGTCCGCGTGCTTCAGCGGAGACCGCCAATCGTTCAAGCTTCCAAACCGAATGCTCTTTGTTTAACCGCTTAAGTTGGGGGTGTTGGTGAAATATATGTTGATGCTGATGCTGATGCTGATGCAAATCCGATGCCTTCTGGTCAGCTGCTTCGTTTTGTGATTCAAGAGGCCGGATTCTGATGCAGCCTATGGGGGACTGATCTGCAAGAAGGATAGCATGGAAAGCCTGATCATCAAGGCCGTCCTGCTCCAATTGAGGATCAACATGCTGTTCCAGCACAAAAACCTTGTGTCTAATTGAGAAAGTCTGAGGGATTTCATCCTCAGAAGCCCAATGAATATCCGCAGAAGAATGGTTTTGCATACAGAAAAGTATAGCAAAAATCCTGGCACAAAGCATAGTGATGGAAGTGATAGAACTGCAGGAATAGTAATATAATCCATTTCTCATTAAAGCTGGGGATTAAAGCTTTCTATCGGCTCTGCTGGTGCGTGATCCGCAGTTGCAACAGTAAATAATGAATGCCCATCGGCCATCAACATGCTTTGTGCCAGCGTATAAAGAGAAACCTGCGGCTTTGAACGGCACTCTATTTTTTCCTGAGGAGGGCCTCTGCATCCTCAATCTGAAGAGGCGGACTGAATATGTAGCCTTGTACAAATCTGCACCCGATACGTTCAAGATAGTTGAGGGTTTCCCGGTCTTCCACCCCTTCTACCAGGCTTTTAGCCCCCATCTGTTCACTCATGCTAATAATGGACTGAAGAAGAATTTGAGCTTTCTTGTTCTGCTGTATGTTGTACAGGAATGAGCGGTCAATCTTGATCACATCCGCCGGCAGGTGCAGCAAAGAGGAGAGAGAGGAGTAGCCGATGCCGAAGTCATCTACCGCGACGGTATAGCCCTTCTTTCGGAGGGAAGATAAAAGTTTGAAGTTGTATTCAGTATTATCGGATATGGCGGACTCAGTTATTTCAAGTTCAAGGAGTTTTTTTGAAATGCCCCGCTCTTCGATATAGCTATCAAGAAAACGGAAGAGTCCGGCATCATAGAGATTGTTGTGCGAAATATTGATACTTATGGGGACAGGAGTCAGTCCCTCCATTTTCTGCCAGAGAACTAGCTGCTTGATGCTCTCTTTCATAATGAATTCTGTTAAATCATGGATGAGCCGTGAATTTTCCACCGGAGGAATAAATTTTTCAGGAGACAGATCCCCGAATTTTGGGTGCCGCCATCGGACCAGGGCTTCCAGGCCGATAATTGATTGCGTTTTCAACTCATACTTTGGCTGATACATCAGATAGATGCTTCCATCTTCTAATGCCCCCGTAAACTCCCCCAGGAGGGTGAGGTTGCGTTTGATTGCTTCAATTGACGTGTTCTGCATCTTGCCGCTGTAATTGTTCTCAGAATAATCTTCTGTCTTGAGTGGATTCACTTCAGCTTTTGCTGCTGTCTCTTCCTCTTCATCAAGTTCTTCATCAAGGGCATAAGCATTCAGTGGAGTGCTTCGCATTTCCGCTTCCTGTATCAGTCTGAGGGGGTTGCTATGGGGAAGGGAAACATATTGAGATCCTATACTTAATTCTAAATGCATAGGGATCGTATTCACTTTTACAGGTTCACAGAGAATGTGCAGCAATTTCTGTTTTTTTGAGAACTCAGGCTCCTGCATCAGTATGACGAGACGATTGTTTGACAGGATATAGATGTGATTCTCGTGTCCGAGGACCTCTCCAGTCTTTCTGGATATTGCACAATGGATGGAATCAAGGAACTCAAATCCAAAAGTCTGAATAATGTCATCGGTATTAATGATCTTTATAAGGAGAAGTACAGCTGGAATATTTTCTTCAGAGGGCTCTGAAGCTTTCTTTTTAGGTCGTTTATTCTTTTTGATGCGCCGCTGCTTGGTATCACTACGGGAAGGAAGATTCCTGATATCATGGAAGAATGCTTCAAGATTCAGAAGTTTGGTTGCTGTATCATGGTGGGCATTCCACGTGATTGCTGAAATTTTTTCGGAAACTTTTTTTCGGTAGTAGAGCGCGATACAGAGAAATCCAAGGGTTGCCGCTGCTGCAGAAGCGGAAGCTATCTTCCAATAAAACGGTAGAGACCATCTGTCTGCTCCCGAAAGCAGGCGATGGAGAGATTCGTGGTACACTGACTGTTCATTATTTTTCATATCAAGCATATAACGGTCTATGGTATCCAGCAGATGCTGAGGTCCGTTTTTGTAGCTTGCAAAGCGAATATCGACGGGACAGCAGATGATGGAGGTCTGAAAGAGATTGTATCTTTTGTAATATTCCCTGCCGTACAGGCGGTTCACCAGAGAAGCGTCAATTGCTCTTTCCTGTGTTGCCTCAAAAAGTTCAGTATAGGAATTCATAGCAATGAATCTTACATCAATGCCGAAGGATTCCATCAGTTCCATGAACGCTCTCTGCTGGATAGATCCGGATAAAACGCCGACCTTTTTATCTTCAAGTTCCAGTATGCTTCGAGGGCGGAATTCCTGGTTAGTGTAAATATGAGACCAGTTATTCAATACTTCTACGGAAGAGAATTCGTACAATCCTGCTCTGTATTCCGTGTAAGCCGTATCTGGAAGAATATCAATCTCTTCAGCCTCCAGCTTCTCCAGCAGTTCATTCCATGTCCCTTGAACGTAAACAGTTTCCCAGTCCTCCTGATCTGCTATATGAGAGATGATGTCGCCGAAAAGACCACGTATCCGGCCTTGCTTGTCCATATAAATTTTGGGAGGATTCTGATAAACACCGATCCGAACAGTCTCCTGGGAAAACAGAACCGGAACAGCAGTGAAAAAGAGCATCAGGAATGTAATGAGAAAAAAGGTGATTCTATGTAATACATGATGCCTCATGGGTATATAATAACACATTTTCCATGAAATGCATGGCCATTAAGTCTCTGTTTCCCTTTAAATAGGTTTTTTTGTGTTGCCTTTAAGTATATTATGTATAAACAAACGTTGACTTATAAGTGCTTGGAACGTATAATGCAGGCATGATACATGATGAAAAAAAGTTTAGTAAAGATGTCTCTTCTCGTTTTCATGAGGTACATGAATCTTGGGAAGTCGGAGAGGGAGATAGTGATGATGCTCCTGACAAAACTATGGAATCGGCAAA
>JAIPFS010000085.1 GCA_021736545.1 Spirochaetia bacterium
AACTGCCTGCTTGAAGGCTTTATTCAAAATTCACCTGTGAATAAACTCAGAGCAGACAGTATTTCTGCTTAAAGAGAAAACTTAATCAATTCTTTTACAAAATCATTCCGTTTTTACTCCGTTTTCGGCGGATGTGCTATAAGTCCCTTTAGGTGTGGACGTTTCTGCAGGTCCGTTTCAAGACTTTTTGCACGGGCCTTGTTCACATATTCGGCTGACTGAAAGCTGTATTGAAATTTTGTGTGTATATCATAGCTGCCGTTAACCAGCGCGTAAGTATCTTCAGTCATAACAAGCTCTTCATCTGTTGGTATTACGAAGATTTTGACCGGGGAATTATCAGCTGATATTTCCAGCTCCGCATTACGACAGGTCGCTTTCTCATTTTTTTCCTGGTCTAGAATGATTCCTAAATGCTCAAGCCCGGAAAGTGCTCCTTTTCTGATATGAGGAGCCATTTCGCCCACACCTGCAGTCATCACAACAGCATCCGTTTTTCCAATTGCCGCCACGTACGCACCAATGTATTTTTTTATGCGGTAGCACTCCATATCGATGGCAAGCTGACATCGACTGTCACCTTCCGCAGCTGCATCTCGTATGTCTCTACGGTCGCTGAACTTTTCTGTAATACCGAAGACGCCGCTTTTTTTGTTTAGAGCCTGATCCAGATCTTTTGCTGAAATATTATTTTCAGACATAATATAGGGTCCGATTGCCGGGTCCATATCTCCGCTCCGAGTTCCCATAATAAGTCCTTCCAGCGGAGTCATACCCATTGAGGTATCATAGCTTACGCCATCCTTTACTGCACATACCGATGCACCATTCCCAATATGAGCGATAACCAAGTTTGTCTTCATAGGATCCTTACCGAGAAGAACGGCTGCCCTTTTTGCTGTGTAGACATAGCTGGTACCGTGGAATCCGTACCGTCTTACATTGTTTTTCTCATACCAGTTGTAGGGGAGAGCATACATATAACTCGATTCCGGCATAGTCTGATGCCAGGCAGTATCCATGACTGCACAGTGAGGTACATCAGGGAGAACTTGCTTGGCTGCCTTTATCCCGAGAATATTGGCAGGATTGTGGAGAGGAGCTAAATGGATAAGAGATTCAAATTCCTTGAGAATTTCATCATCCACAATAACAGATTTTTTAAATTCCTCTCCACCATGGACAATCCGATGTCCCACAGCTTTAATTTCGCTAATATCACTCATGACTCCATATTCACCATCAAGTATCATGCTCGTAATAATTTCTATAGCCTCTTTATGACTAGGACAGGAAATCTCCTGAGTATATTCCGGTTTCCCCATAGCTTTGTGTTCAATGGTTGATGTTTTAAGTCCGATTCGTTCTACAACTCCGACGGCAAGAACGTTTTTTTCTGTCCAGTCAAAGACCTGGTATTTTGCAGAGGAACTGCCGCAGTTCAATGTGAGAATTAACATGAAAAGACCTCCGAACCTTTTGGTTAGTTTATTTTAATATATGTTAGGTATATAAAAGAAATTGTTACACGATAGCAGAAAAAATTCAATATTTAAGACAAAATAGTCAATCAATAAACCAATTTTTCCATTTATATATAGTATGGAAAAGAAGTTTTTTTATCTAGTATTCATTCTTGCTATTCACCTTCCTTTATCAGCGTACTCAATACAAACATGCGTAAAAGAGAAATCTATAAGTATAGAATGCACAGAAATTATCTTGAGAAACTATCTGATGGATATTTCTTTAACAGCTAACAGAACAGGAGAAAGGAAGATGGAGTTTTTATTGGATTCTAATACTTCCTGGGAGGCCGATTTCGGAGAGCTCAATTTTACAGGTTTTTTGGATATGTATGAAAATCCCGGCAAGCTGACATCATTTCGGTCCCTGGAGAAAGTTTTTCCTGTGGAAGTTCATCGAACGGAGTTACTTACATCTTTGGGAGCCTTCTTCGGATATACAGATATTATCCCCGCTCTTGAACTTGATGTATGTTTTTTCGGTGAAACTGTCTATCCTGAAACGGAAAATACGGAATTGGCACAATCTGAAACAGTGACGGGTGATACAGGCAGTAAGCCGATTGATAATACTGTTATGGGTGTGATATTTCCCGGCAGTACCTGCAGAAATATCCTGGGAATTTCTGTAGGGAAGTCCAGCGAAAATCTAAAGTTCTGGTATAGCGCCGCTGTGACAGATCTTCTGCATGAACCGAAATCTGAAGCGTTTCAATTGAATTCAGTATATGGAAGAAATCCATATGTTTTAGATGAAGCTGTTCCAAACACCTGGTATCAGTCGGTATGGGTTTTCATGAAAGGAGACAGTCAGAAAGTTTTTTTCGGCTACGGCAGAAAATGGAATCTCTTTGAAAGAGATCAATGGTGGTTTGAAACAAAGGCCTCAGCTGAGAACCAGAACTTTCAAGGAGAATTCAGTTTTTTTGCCGCACCCTGCGGGACCAAATCAATTATCGGAGTACAGGATGAGAATCTGGCAATTCTCGGAATATGTGCCGACATCTATCCAGCAAAAGAGTTCACTTTGGGAACTGATTGGAACTATACCGTAACAACTCTCAGTCCATGGAGTAAGGATACAAGTTTACCGGGAAAAATAGACTGGGAAACCTATGCTGGGTTTAATAATGGGAAAAAGGGAAAGGAATTGGGCATTGAACTGGCATATCAATATCGTTTTTACAGTACCTATGCATCTGGTTCAAAAGGTATAAGTGGAGAAACCAGTAATAATATGTATCGATCTATCACTTTTGCATTTGATAAACAAATAAAAAAGCTATCCTTGGTTTCTGAAAGTATTTTTTATATCAGCAGGGATGATGATGCAATATGGGAAAAAATGGAACAAAGTATGGGGGGAGAACTGGTATTTGAGGCTGCAGACTGTTCTATTACAGGCAATCTCGATTTTGAGTATGAATTTGGTGAAAACGGACTGATTGAATTCAGCACAGAAATAGAATATAAGAAAGAACTGTCTTGGGGAAGTTTTTCCCTGCAGCTGAAAGATTTAAAGAATTTCAGCTTCCTTTGCAGGATACAAAACATAGATATCAGTAAAAAAAGATGAAAAGATAAAAACAGGTGAATCTCATTACACCGTCCTGTACTTGTCCCCAAATTGCTTAGAATCTGCTCAAATCATGTGATTGAATAGGATTTAAAGATTCAGCAGCAGTCTGGCTGTCTCAAAATAAATCGCGTACCCGCAAATATCTATAACAGTAGCCATCAGAGGTGTAGACATAACTGTGGGATCAAAACCCATTTTATTGATAAGGAGCGGAGCAAGAATACCGATAAGATTAGAAATTATTACAACAAGCATAAGTGATATGCCTATTACAACTCCTTCGTGAATACCGACACCCGGCGGTAAAAAAATACTTCTCAGAATGATAACAAGTCCGGTCAAGATACCCATAATCAAGCCGACCACACATTCTCTGGAAAATATTCTGCCGATGGATTTAAATTGAATCTCCCCTGTTGCTAGGCCTCTAATCATCAAAGTGGAGGATTGGCTTCCGGCATTTCCTCCTGTTTGGGTAATTACAGGCATGAAAATGATAAGAAAGGCTGCACCGATCATCATACTTTCGTAATGATGCAGTACATTAGCTGATATGGTGCCGAAAAAAAGGAGTATAACAAGCCAGGGTACGCGCTTTTTAACAAGACCTAAAATGTTAGTATCCATATAGGAAGTCGATGTACCGCTCATAGCACCCATTTTATAGACATCTTCGGTTTGTTCTTCCCGAATAACATCAATAACATCATCAAAAGTTACGATACCAATAAGGATATGGTCATGATCCACAACCGGAACAGCTGCAAGATCGTTTGTTTCGATCGTTCTCGCTACATCCTCCTGATCTGTATCATCATATACAAAGATTGATTTGCTTTCCATAATGGAGTTTATGATAGTATCATCCGGTGCGGAAAGAAGGTCCTTCATCGGGATAGTTCCAAGGAATCGCTTCAGCTTATCAATTACATAAATATTAAAAACATATTCAACCTTATCGGCATTCGCACGAATAAATTGAACGGCTTGACCGACGGTGATATCGCCTTGAACAGCAAGATATCTCGGAGTCATTAAACCGGCAGCATCATCTTCATCAAAACGAAGAAGAAAGATCATTTCTCTTTTTGCTTCGCTGCTCAAATTCACCCAGACAGAATCTCTTACCTCTTTGCTGACAGTCTGTATAATATCAACAATGTCATCAGGTTCCATCAAGTGAAAAAGCTGTTTCTTATTCTGCTGAGATATATTGCTGAGTATGGTTTCCTGATCCTGATACGGCAGTTCCAAGAGAAGGTCAATTTTTAAATCGTAGGGCAGATCAGCAAAAAGGTGGAGGGCTTCATCATCTTCAAGCTTACGCCACTCTTCAATCATCTCTTCCAAGGGTATGTTATAAAAAAATTCTTCCTGCTCCTCTTTCGTCATTTCACTTCTGTAAGCTAGAAAATGTTCCAGTTTTGTCATAAGCAATCACCTGCCATTCCCTTAGACTTGCCATTCGCCTATGAGGCGAATTTCACGTTCCAATACAATTCCTGTTTCATCTTTAACTTTTTCTTCAATAGTACGGATAAGATTAAAAACATCCTCGGCAGCTGCAGAGCCGTTGTTGATAATTATGTTTCCATGTTTTGGAGATATTTCTGCATCACCTGAAGCATAGCCTTTGAGCTGCAGGCTGTCGATGAGTTCTCCTGCAGTTATTTCCAGATTAACAGGATTCTTAAAAATAGAACCTGCGGAAGGTTTTGAGTAATGCCCGTTAGCAACTCTTTCACTTCGAACTTTTTCCATTCTTTTTAGGATTGTTGTTGTGTTTTCAGGCTGAAGCCTGAATCCGGCATCGAAGATAATATTACCAGTTCCTGAAAAAGGAGAGCTTCTGTAAGAAAAGTTAGCGGTATCTTTCCAAAGACGCTTAATTCTTCCTTCAGGAGTAAAATAATCAACCCACTCAATGATAGAACTAATTTCACTACCGTATGAACCTGCGTTAGATGCAATACATCCGCCCACCGTACCGGGTATACCGGCTAAGTTTTCAAAACCGCTCAGTCCGGCGGAGGATGTCATTTTTATAAGTCTATGAATGTTTGCTCCAGCATAAGAAGAGACAAAAACTCCACGCATGGAAATGTCCGCAAAGTTCTTCAAATCAATAACACAGCCTCGTATACCTTTATCTGATATGAGAATATTAGAGCCGCTTCCGATGATGAAAAGGGGTATATTATTTTCTTTAAGGATGGACAGCATCCCTTCAATTTCTTCAAATGTTTCCGGGATGTAGTAATAGTCGGCTATCCCGCCAATCCTGAAGCTTGTGTGTTGGGCCATATTCTCGTCAGTGAGCAGTTTTCCACTTATGTTGATTTTTTTCATTCTTTCTTTTACATTGATTGTCACAAGCTATATAATACGGTATTTTGTATATCAGGGCAAACGGATATTTGAAATAATGAGAGGATCTATGAAACTTTTTTTTTATAATACCATGAAAAAGGATATTCAGGAATTCATTCCCATCAGTGAAGATGAAGTGAGAATGTATACCTGCGGTCCTACGGTATACAATTATGCACATATTGGGAATCTCAGGACGTATATTTTTGAAGATGTTTTACGACGAAGTCTTGAATATGCAGGTTATACAATCAAGCATGTTATGAACATAACAGATGTCGGTCATTTGACGGATGATAACGATGAAGGGGAGGATAAAATGCTTAAATCCTCCCGTGAAACCGGCAGGACTGTATGGGAAATTGCTCGATTTTATACCGATGCTTTTTTTCATGATACTGATCGGCTGAATATCATTAGGCCGACTGTAAGCTGCAAGGCTACTGAGCATATTGATACAATGATAGATCTTGTAAAAAGGCTTGAAAATAGGGGCTATACCTATCAAACAGGTGGGAATGTCTATTTCAGTATAGATGAGTTTCCTGAATATGGTAAATTGGCTGGGCAAAAGCTTTCTGACTTAAAAGAGGGTGCTCGAATAGATATTGATGCTGGCAAGAAAAATCCAAAGGATTTTGTATTATGGTTTACTGAATCGAAGTTTAATAATCACATCATGGAGTGGGATTCACCCTGGGGGAAAGGTTATCCCGGCTGGCATGTTGAATGCAGTGCCATGAGCATGAAATATTTGGGAGAGACTTTTGATATCCACTGCGGCGGTACCGACCATATTCCTGTGCACCACACAAATGAAATAGCTCAATCTGAAGCGGCCACGGGAAAGCGCTGGGTTAATTACTGGATGCATGCAGAATTCCTTCTGGATGATACCGGAAAAATGTCAAAATCTAAGGGAGAGTTTCTTACCCTTGATCTGCTGATAAAAAAAGGCTTTGCCCCTCTTGATTACCGCTTCTTTTGCCTAGGTGCACATTATCGCGCCCAGCTCCACTTCTCTTTTGAAGCCCTTGAATCTGCTAGAAAGAGTCGC
>JAIPFS010000086.1 GCA_021736545.1 Spirochaetia bacterium
GCACTGACAGCTTCAACAATAGTATCACGCTGATAAGCATCGCTTAGGAGGACCGGTGTTTTCTGCTGCAGTAAAGTAGGATTTGCTAAATCAATATCGCCGCAGATAATGTAAAACTCTTCTAATAATTGTTTGTTCTTATGAGACACTACTGTTTTTCCACAATTGTCTGTTTTTATTAGAATATAAACAGACTGTTTCTTTGTCAAGGAAAGGGTAATGTGGTATGATACAATGGTTGCAAAAGGAGATGAGGATGGAAGAGAAACGTTCGCTTATTAATACATACCAGAAAGAAGTTGCCAAGGTTCAGAAAATTCTCGAGCAGAACCTTGCAGACCTGGGGAAGGTAGTTTCTCCCCACATCAAACCTGAAGAATTTCCAGAAAAAGAGATATTGGATCAGATCCTGGGTGTAGAAGGGGAAATAAAAAGGATTGATCGACTTATTGATGATATCCATAAAGCTGATCATGCAGTAAAAACATCAAAAGAGGAGATTTCGCAGATTGAACAGCGGCTTGCTTCTATTGAATTTGAAAAGAACTCGCTTTACAGTCGGATCGGAGTGATTGCTTATGAAGAGTACACTGCTGGAGAGGCAAGTGAGGAATTTTCCCTTGTTTTCTCTGCAGTGATTCATCAGAATGCAAAGCTTACAAAGGTTCAGAAAGAGTTGAAGGATATCGAACTGAGGTATGTTGCTGCTTCCATTTTTGAGCGGGTCTCATTAAGGATGCGGCAGAAAAAAATGCGAAAAGAGATTGATCAGTTAAATGAAGATCGTGAACAGCTTTTCAGAAAAGCCGGCAAACAGATCTGCACTTCAAAAATGATTAAAGATATTAAGAGCAAAACTGCTACGTCCCTTGCAGAGGAGTATACAAAGCTGGATAAGAATCAGGATTTGCTCAATAAACGGTTGGAAGAGAAGAAGTCTGATAAGTATAGAAATGAAGAAATGCTTTCTCATGCAGGAGTCTCGGAGAATCTGGATAAGCGGGTAGAAGAGCTTAATGAAAGTAAAGAGGTGCATGAAGCAAATATAAAGCAGCTCTACAGCAAGATTGGTTCGTATGTACTTGATCATCCGGATATTTATAAGGATCTCAAGGATGATGAACTGAAGGATATTCTTGAACGTATTGGAGAATACAGGAAGAGAATTGAAGAGACAGAAAAGAAAATTAAAAAGCTGGAAACCGAGCTGAAAATAAGTGAATTGATGCAGATTATTGACAGGGATAAGCAGCTGGTGGACAACAAGCGGCAGCAGATCGAACAGATAAAGAGGGAAATTGTAGAAACTGAACGAAAAATCGATCAGAACAATGAAAAAATTTCGGAATATAAAAAAATCACTGACGAGTAGAACGGCGGATAAATCGACAGAAAAACCGAAAGATAGAGAGGATTGGCCGGTAAACAAAAAAAAGAAGCCAAAGAAGAAAAAGAAAACATCCTTTACATTTAGAGATATTTGGAATTTTAGGAATGTTTGGTTTTATATCTTCTTTTTCGGCTTAATTTTTCTGGGAATCGGAACAGGTCTTATCTTGCGAAATGCTGGAGCCGGCCTTGGAGTGGTCTCAGGTTCTGATCAGCAGCAGGCAGTTGAGATTACGGTTTCCAGAGGGCAGCCCGTGGATGTGACGGTGAGGAAGTTGAAAAGGGAAGGTATCATAAGCAGCCGCTTCTTATTTAAACGCTACCTTATTTCGAAGGGGTTTGACACCCGGATCCAGGCAGGCAGTTATATCTTCCCTCAGGGCATAACCTTCAGGGAAGCCGCGGATATTCTTACTGCGGGGGAAGTCCAGTTTATTGATATCCATGTTTTTCCCGGTATGACTGTAAAAGAGCTGTATTCCCGTGTGAGCTCCTATTTTACTGATCTTTCACTGGATGAATTTCTTTCCAAGGCCGATAAAGCTGCTGCAGAAAGAGGTTATCCCTTCATCGAAGGGCTGGTTTTTCCCGGCAGTTATCGTTTCTATCCGTACTCGCTATCTCCTGTTCAGGTTGTTTCAGCTATGATAGATCGATTTGAAGAAGCTCTAACTCCATATTGGAGTGATCTTCGTTCCTCCCCGTATACGGTGAATGAAGTTATTATCATTGCATCTATGGTTCAGCGAGAGACTGCAAATCATGAAGAGATGCCGTTTATTGCCGGAATTATCTACAACAGGCTTGAAAAAAATATGCCCTTGGGTATTGATGCTTCTACGCGGTATGAGCTGGATGACTGGTCGAATCCTTTGACGAAAGCACAGCTTGAAGCAGAGACTGCCTACAATACACGAAGAAAAAAGGGCTTGCCGCCGACTCCCATCGGCAGTCCGGGACATGAAGCGCTGAAGGCAGCCGTATATCCTGCTGAGACGGATTATCTGTATTATCTGCACGATCGAAACGGCGGAATCCATTTCGGCAGAACCTACGAAGACCATCTTGAGAATAAAAACCGCTATCTGAGTACTCCATAAACGCTGGCGGTTGGGTGGTTGGTTTGTTGGGTGGTTGGTTCGTTGGGTGGTTGGTTGAAAAAGCTCATATTTTCTTAACGAAAGATTAGTCAGTTTATTAAAAAAACATCATAAAAATCTCATAAGCAAAGGACACACTGCAGTATCAAAATTAATTTCTATAGGAGAAAAAAATGAAAGATAGTGTGAAAAGAGTCCTTTCAGCTGCTCTTATTCTCTTGAGCGCTGCAGGATTTGCCGCAGCAGAGGGTGCACAGGAAGTATCTTCCACGACTGATCCAAGCGTTTCGGCAGTTGCAGGAGCGGCAGCTGAGAGTAATGTTAAACATGTGATTTTACTTATTGGTGACGGTATGGCGATGCCTCAGGTTTCCGCCACGGAGGCATATGTCGGTTCACGACTCGGAAAGCCTGTTGAAAAAACAGATTTTTCTCAATTCCCGGCACAGGGTATGATTACTACTTATGCCGCTGACCGGTTCATAACAGGATCTGCAGCTGCAGGAACTGCAATTGCAACGGGGTATAAAACATATATCAATGCCATCGGGGTGGGAACGGAAAAACAGCCGCTGAAAAATTTAGTTGAGTATTCTCAGGATAAAGATATGGCAACCGGTA
The DNA here is from genome assembly GCA_021736545.1 of Spirochaetia bacterium. The sequence continues at coordinate 3,111 of JAIPFS010000086.1, forward strand.
TTGTTACCAGCACAAGAATGACTCATGCTACTCCTGCAGTATTTGCTGCACATAATGAGCACCGTGGAAATGAAAATGAAATTGCTGCTGATATGTCTGACAGCGGGGTTGATTATTTTGCAGGAGGCGGATATCGCCACTTTGTTTCAGCAGGCAGCGGACTCCCTTCAAAAAGAACAGATGGTCGGGACCTTGTTGAAGAAATGGCAGATATGGGATATGAGACTTTTATAAGCGAAAGTGATACTCGCCGTTTTCTGGAATGGACCCCCCAGGCTGATGAAAAAGTGCTGGGACTCTTCTCTTATTCGCATCTTGATTATGATATAGATGATGCTGAACAGCCTTCTTTAGCTGAGCTTACGCGGAAGGGTATAGAACTGCTTTCTCAGGATGAAAATGGTTTTTTCATGATGGTAGAAAGCGGTAGAATTGACCATGCCTGTCATGCTAATGATGCTGTAACCGCAATTCAGGATACCATTGCTTTCAATGATGCTGTAGAGGAGGCTGTATCCTTCTATAATGAGCATCCCGAAGATACGCTTATTGTGGTAACTGCGGACCATGAAACGGGCGGTTTGACCCTCGGTTTTGCTGGAACTGGATACGAATCTGCATTTTCCGGGCTTCAGGAGCAGCATATTTCCTACGAGGGTTTTGATGCTGAAGTGCTCGGACCGTATAAAGATGAACATTCAGTCTATTCAGCAGAACTTGAAGATTTGCTTCCTGCATTGGAAAACTACTTCGGTTTAACAGATCTTAACGAAAATGAATATGCACAGCTGGAAGAAGCACTGCAGAGAAGTTTGGGAGGAGAGATTGTACGACCGGCTTCCCAGAATGAGTACCTGCTTTACGGATACTATGAACCCTTCACAGTAACTGTTACCCATATCCTTAACCAACGTGCTGGTCTGGCTTGGACTTCTTATTCCCACACAGCTGTACCAGTTCCTACTTTTGCATTGGGTCCGAACGCTGGACTCTTTCAGGGCTACTATGATAATACCGATATTTTTTGGAAAATTGCAGATATCATGAATTTTCCGATTTCAGCTGTCAGCAGTCGTTAAAACTGATGACGGGAAAATCCTTCTGCAAGTAATTTCATCAGGGGAGAGACGGAGCAGTCTCTCCCTGTGTATTCTTTTTACAGTGGCACAAAATTTAGAGATAGTTTGGAAGTAGACAAAAACTCATAAGATATTCAAGTAAATCTAGATTTATATCGATATAACGCTGTTCTAGAGTGAAAAATATTCTCTGAGGGACAGTAATGTAAAACTTTTCAGCCTATCACTAAGTTTTAAGCCAGCAAAAATGAGGAAATAATGAAGAATATCAAAGATACTATGAGACACATGGATAAAATACTTGTTGTCTTCATTGGACTAATTACCCTTTTCCTGCTGTTCATGCCGACGGGGTATGAACAGAATAACAGGAAAAATGTCATCTCACTACGTGGAAAGATAACTGAAGTTGACAATACTCAAGTGGAGCAGTATGGAATAATAAAAACAGGAGAACAGAAAGTTTCTATGCGAGTGCTGTCAATGAGTCATCGAGGAGAAATTCTGAAAGGGCAGAATCAGCTGGCTGGAAGACTTGAGCTGGATAAGATATTCAAGGAAGGGGATACTGCCCTCATCAATGCATCTGTTGATGACGATGGAAATATCACATCAGCTGTACCCTATGATCATTACCGTTTGACCATAGAGGTGATTCTGTTGGCTGTATTTATGCTTTTTCTTGTAATTTATGCAGGCTGGACAGGAGTTAAGGCCTTGTTTTCGTTTTTATTTACCGGCGTTCTTATTTGGAAAGTAATGATTCCTGGTTTTCTGAATGGCTATAACCCCATTCTGCTGACTGCAGGCATTGTTATTATCCTTACCGGGGTTATCATTTTTCTCGTAGGCGGTTTCAAAAGACGGGGACTTAGCGCATTTCTCGGTGCTGTATCAGGAGTAGGTATTACTGCAGCCATGTCCATCGGTTTTGGGAACTTCTTCTCTGTACACGGGGCTGTTAAGCCGTTTTCAGAGACGCTTTTATATTCCGGGTTTGCTCATCTTGATTTAACGGCAATATTTATTTCCGGTATTTTTCTTGCAAATTCAGGAGCGGTGATGGACATAGCAATGGATATTTCGGCTTCCATGGAGGAGATTCGATACCATCACCCGCGAATTGGGAGGAAGGAACTGATGATGTCAGGATTCAAGGTGGGACGAGCAGTTGTGGGAACAATGACTACAACGCTGTTATTAGCCTACTCAGGAGGTTTCACTGCTCTGCTGATGGTGTTTATGGCACAGGGAACCCCCATGGTTAATATGCTGAACTTAACGTATGTAAGTGCTGAGATCCTGCATACTCTTGTTGGAAGTTTCGGATTAGTGCTGGTTGCTCCTTTTACGGCAATTATTGGGTCATATATTTTTCAGGGCGGAACGGATTATCAAGATGCAGCATGATATCAATTGAGAGATTTTATTACGCCGGATAAGGCTTAATTTGGGGCTATCTGTTTCCCTTTTCATCGGAAAAATGTTTGATAGGTTTGTTCTGTTCCTTGTTAGGTTCCTTGTTACGTAAAATGGCTTGACAGATGGATGCAATCCTGGTATATTGTTATTGAGAATTGATTGATAATCACATCTGTTCAGGGAGAAGCTTATATGCCGGGACCTTATGGAAAACACGGCGGATATCATGGACGGTTTCGCGGGAAAGGATTCCGCATGACCATACCGCGTCAGGTTATTTTAGAGACACTCAACAGTACTCAGAATTATTTGACCGCCGATGAACTCTATATGAATGTTCATAGTGAATATCCCGGGATTGGTATAGCTACGGTATACAGGACGCTTAATCTTCTGGAGCAGATGGATATTGTTAATAAAATTGATATTGGTGATGGTAAAGCTCGTTACGAGATAGCAAAACAGGATGAAGATGTTCCCCATTATCATCAGCTTGTGTGTACAAATTGCTCTCGTATAGTCAGATATGAGCATTTTTCACCGGAAGAAAAAGAACTTATGCAGAAGGTTGAGAAACAGCTGGAAGAGGCGTATGACTTCAAGATTCAACGGCATGTGGTGCAGTATTATGGATTATGCAGGGATTGCCGGGGACTCACAGGAAGATAATCATGAAATTTTCCAGTATAGGAAAACAAATTGGCTAAAGGAAAGAGGCAAATTTTTTTGCCGCTTTAATGATAATAATAATCAATTACACGGAGGTGCGTTATGCCGCGAGGAGATAGAACAGGTCCAGATGGAATGGGTCCGAGAACAGGACGAGCTTTGGGATATTGTTCAGGTTACGACA
>JAIPFS010000087.1 GCA_021736545.1 Spirochaetia bacterium
TCAATCAATATATCACTGACTTACGAATGAGAAAGGCAGAAGATCTGCTGGAAGATGAGTCCTTAACGATAAAAGAAATCTCAAACAGAGTAGGATATGTAAGCAGCCGACACTTCAGTAAAGTCTTTAAAAAATATTTTGGCTATGCACCCTCGGAACACAAACTCCTGAACGAATAGACCGATACTTGCTGTAGGCGCGGCGCGATACAAGCAGTATCGGCAAAAAAATCAGCCTATTATGAGAAATCAGAGACTATTATGAGAAATCAGAGAAAATGACACATCTTTCAGAGATTTTGAAACTCACACAGTTTCTCAAACCGTTGTACAATACATGTATTAACAAATAAAGGAGAACGTATATGAGAAAGAAGATGCTTTTAGCCATGGTAATTGTCGCCTTGGTTGGTTCCAGCATGGTATTTGCAGCTGGAGAACAGGAAACAGCAAAAGAAGATGAACCTCTCCGCCTGGTACTGCTGGTGAAGAGTCTTGGTAATGGATTTTTTGAAGCTGTTGCAGACGGCGGAGAAGAAGCTGCAGAAGAGCTTGGAAATGTGAAATCAATTTATCAGGGACCCTCATCATCAACAGCTGAAGGTCAGATTGAGATTATTGAAACACTGATTGCCCAGAGAGTTGACGGTATCGCAATTTCTGCCAATGACAGAGATGCACTGATTCCTGTAACGAAAAAAGCAATGAATGCCGGTATCGAGGTTATTTCATTTGACTCAGGAATATCTCCCGGAGGCAGAACGGTAGACTTGGCTCCTTCTGATGAACAGCTCATTGGTGAACAGCAGGTTCAGCTTATAGCAGAAATGATTGACTACAAAGGGAAAGTCGGTATCGTCTCCGCAACATCTCAGGCCACTAACCAGAATGCATGGATTGACTGGATGAAGAAAGAGATCCAGAAACCGGAATACAGTGACATGGAAATTGTAGAGGTTGTCTATGGTGACGATGCTTCCGATAAGAGTTACCGCGAGGCAGTTGGTCTCATGCAGAAATATCCTGATCTTGCCGGTATTATTTCTCCCACAACCATTGGTATCCTGGCTTCAGCTAAAGCTATTGAGGATGAAGGGAAGAAGGGAGAAGTTGAACTTACTGGACTCGGCCTGCCTTCAGAAATGAAACAGTATGTAGAAAACGGTACTTGCGGCCAGATGGCTCTGTGGAATCCTGTCGATCTCGGATATACATCTACCTATATTCTGGAAGCTTTAGTAACGGATAAGGTTGAAGGAAATCCCGGTGATGTTATTGATGCAGGAAGGATGGGAGAAATAACCATTGGTGAAGAAGGTGTAACTATTATGGGAACTCCTTTTGTTTTCAATGCTGATAACATTGCTGATTATGCGGAAATGTTTTAGTTCCATACTTGATTCAAGCTATTAGGAATGTACAGAATAAGTACATAAAGCAGGTTCTGATATGAGCAGCAGTATGTGTATCAGGCCTGCTTTTATTAAATACAGTGATTACAATATACATTTATTACAAAGCTCTTAATCATCGTTTTTTTGAATCATCATATATAGTATAAGTAAAAGGAGAAAGAGTTGGCAGAAACCATTTTGGAAGTACAGCACCTGAGCAAATATTTTCCTGGAATTAAAGCCCTTGATGGTGTTCATTTGACCGTTCGTACAGGAGAGGTCCATGCTCTTATCGGAGAAAACGGTGCGGGAAAATCAACATTAGTGAAAATATTAACAGGTGTTTATTTTCCCAGTTCAGGAGAAGTCTTGTACAAAGGGGAACCCTTATCCTTGAAAAACGCCCTGGACTCCCAGAGAGTCGGGATAGCTGCGATCCATCAGGAAGCTTCCATGTTTCCTGAACTTACTGTGACGGAAAATATTTTCATGGGTCACCATCTCACGCATCCCAAAACTGGTAGGGTGAATTGGAAACAGATGCATAAGGAGACGCGAAAACTCCTCAAAGATCTGGAACTGCATATTGATCCAAGTACCTGTATAAAAAATCTCAGTGTTGCTCAAAGACACATGGTTGAGATTGCTAAAGCCCTCTCCCTCGATGCGCAAGTTGTCATCATGGATGAGCCTACGTCTGCTCTGTCATTGCGGGAAGTGCAGGACTTGTATAAAATAGTTCGCCAACTTAAGGATAGCGGGAAGGCAGTGATCTTCATATCCCACAAATTTGATGAGATTTTTGAGATATGCGACTATTTCACTGTCCTCAGGGATGGCCAGTACATTGGTGAAGGCGAGGTGAAAGATACCAGCGTAGATGAAATTGTAAAGATGATGGTGGGGAGAACCCTCGATCAAATGTACCCTGAGAGGAAGGCTGCGATAGGAAAAGAGGTTCTTTCAGTTAAAAACCTTTCGCAAATAGGTGTTTTCAAAGGTGTCTCTTTTCAGCTTCACGAAGGTGAAATTCTCGGTTTTTTCGGATTGATCGGAGCAGGCCGAAGTGAAGTCATGCGAACCATCTTCGGAATCGATAAAAAAAGTTCCGGGAGTATCTTTCTGGAAGGAAAGAAAATTCATGTTCGCAATCCCATTGATATGATGAAACATGGAATAGCTTTAGTTCCAGAGGATCGTCAGGTGCAGGGCGTTATTCTTGAAATGAGCATAACAAAGAATATAACGCTCCCTCAAATTGATGATATTACCAAACTGGGAATACTGAACAGTAAAACAGAAAAAGAAATTACGGAAAAATACGGCGGAATGATGGAAATACGTGCTGCCGGATGGCATGTGGATGCAGAAACGCTTTCCGGGGGTAATCAGCAGAAGGTAGTTCTGGCTAAATGGCTGGCTGCCAATCCGAGAATTCTCATTCTCGACGAACCTACCAAAGGGATTGATGTTGCCACAAAGGCGGCTGTTCATGATTTTATTTCAGAAATGGCTGCAAAGGGGCTTGCAGTAATCCTGATCTCATCAGAACTTCCGGAAATACTTGGAATGGCAGATAGGATTATCGTTATGCATGAAGGATTAGTAACTGAAGAATTCAGCCGTGAAGAGGCGAATTCAGATAATGTGATAAAAGCTGCTACAGGACATATCGCGAATAAAGTTGCGGAGGTACAGCATGAAGCTTAACCTGAATATGGATACCGTAAAACAAGGGTTTACCCTGTTGAAGCAGAAACGTGAGGCTAGTTTAACTGTACTGATAGCACTGCTTCTTTTTGTTGTTACCATGCTTGCACCGGGCTTTATTTCCGGGGAGAATTTGCAGAGAATTGTAAATGACACAACAATATTGGTTATGGTCTCCATCGGACAATTTTTTGTTATCCTATCAGCGGGTATTGATTTGTCAGTGGGATCGATGATTGCTTTTTCCGGTATGGCTGCTTCACTGCTGAATCAGAGCAGTCCGGAACTTCCTGCCTTTCTTGTTTTGGCAGCGGGTGTTGCTATTGGGGCAGCCTTGGGAGCAATAAATGGAATGCTGGTGGCATATGGGAAAATACCCCCGATAATTACGACCCTCGGGACCATGAGTGTGTATCGAGGTTTGACATTTGTTCTCAGCCGCGGTCAATGGGTCACAGCCCATGAGATGACTGAATCCTATATGAATCTTCCCCATGGCAATTTTCTTGGTTTAAGTAACCTTATATGGTGGGGATTGCTTGTCTCCATCCTGCTCTACTATTTCAGCACATATACTAAGAGCGGAAGAGAAGTATTCGCCATTGGCGGAAACAAAACTGCAGCAGCATTTGTCGGTATTAATACAAAAAAGCTGCAGATGAAGATATTCACCATCAGCGGGACAGTAAGCGGTCTTGCCGGGGTCATGTGGACCGCCAGATATGCAGCTGCGGTGAATGAAATTGCTACTGGATTTGAGCTGCAGACAGTTGCCGCTTGTGTCATTGGCGGAGTCAGCATAGCCGGGGGCTCAGGAGCTGTACCCGGAGTTATTCTCGGTGCCCTGTTTATGGGAATTATCAACAATGCTTTGCCGGTAATTAATCTTTCTCCGTTTCTCCAACTTTTTATACAGGGGGCTATCGTATTGTTCGCTATGCTGATTAATACCCTTTCTGAACAGAGACGGGAAAAAAGGCTGCTGAAGGAGAGACTGCATCATGTATGAAACGAAAAAAACAGCAAAACAGGCTGAAAGAGATTTAGTAAGTTCTTCACGGCTTATACAAGAGAATACTCTGAAAGAACGCTTGATACTGATTTTTACCAAGTGGGAAGTGATCCTCGGTCTGCTTCTTATCTTTGTATTTTTTCTTTTTTCAAATTTATCTCCTTATTTTCTCGATACATTCAATCTGCTGAATACAACATTTACCTTTATGGAAAAAGCTGTAATGGCGTTGGCTATGATATTCATAATTATGTCCGGGGATATTGATATATCAATCGCTTCAATTATCGCCCTCAGTTCCTTTGCCATGGGCTTTGCTTCCAGTTACGGGGTGGATACCTTTGGTCTTGTTCTGATAGGTCTAGGAACGGGCGCATTCGCAGGAATGTTCAACGGTTTTTTTGTTACCAGGATGGGAATGCCGGCCATTGCCGTAACCCTGGCAACACAGTCCCTGTTCAGGGGAGTCTCCCAGGGAGTCCTTGGCGATCAGGCGTATACAGATTATCCGTCATCCTTTGCCTATTTCGGGCAGGGCTATATTGGTAATTCTCTGGTCCCCTTTGAGCTGGTGTTTTTTCTGATACTAGCTGCAGTTATGGGCTTCGTTCTGCATAAGACACGCTATGGAAGAAAGATTTTCGCCATAGGAAACTCAAGAGAAGCTGCCAGATTTGCCGGTATAAAAGTAAACAAGATACGGTTTATTAATTTCACAATAATGGGCCTTTTTGCAGGTATTGCTGCAGTGATGCTGACTTCGAGGATTGGTTCTACAAGACCGAATATTGCCTGGGGATGGGATATTGAAACCATAACCCTAGTTGTCCTCGGCGGGGTATCCATCAGCGGCGGCAAAGGGAATCTTTTCGGTGTACTCATGGGAATCTTCCTTCTGGGCTACTTAAAATTCGGTATGGGACTCATGAATATGTCCGCAAAGGCTATGATTATTGTAACCGGACTTCTGCTCATTATTGCTGTTCTGCTGCCTGGAATGCTGGATTCAATTAAGGCAAGGAGAAAGATCCGAAAACAGAAACTGGAACAAACATCATCTGATGCTGCCGCGGAAGCCTGAAAACTTTAGGAATGAAATTTGATTCAAGCAGCAGAAGAAAAATGATAAGAAGCGGTAACTCATAAAGCACTAGTTACAGATTCCGAACATGAATTTTCTAACAGATTACAATAAAGGAGCTGATTATGAATTCCAGAGAACGAGTCTTACGGACATTCCATATGAAAGAGGGCCTGCCAGACAGACCGCCCATTCAATTTGATTTGTGTCGCTCCCTGACCGATCATTTTGCTGAAGAGTTATCAATTCCCGCTGATTACGCGGAATCCTATTACGAGGATCTGACCTATAGAATATCTGCGAATAAAATTCGTACTGTTATGGGAAGTGACTGCGTTGTAGTCGGAGGAACTGTAAAGAAAGGTTTTGAGCCGAAAAAGATTTCCGAAGAGGTGAGTGAGAATGAATTCGGCATGCATATGCGCCCGACCCCCCTATATATGGAGGTGGTAAAATGCCCCCTGGAAGGAGTATCATCGGTGGAAGAAGTCGATGCTTATACCTTTCCAGATCCCTACGCAGCAGGCCGTTTTGAAAAGGCAGAGAGGGACATTGAAACCTATAAGGATTCGCATTTTATTATTGGCGATGTTGAGTTATCAATTTTTGAACTTGCCTGGCACTTGACGGATATGCAGAATTATATGCTGGCCATTGCCATGGAGGAGCCCTGGATTATCAGTCTGAATGATCGTGTTGAAGCATGGACCTACGGTCTCGCTGAGCAGTTGGTGAAGCTGGGTGCTGATGCTATATGGTTTGGTGAAGATCTCGGCACCCAGACATCAATGCTGATTTCACCGGATATGTGGAGGAAAGAGTTCAAGCCTCGATATGCACGGATGATAAAAAAGCTTAAAAGCATTCGAGACGATGTCATTTTCATTATGCATTCTGACGGAGCCGTAGCTCCTCTGGTAGATGATTTTGCAGAAATCGGTTTTTCCGTATATAATCCTGTACAGCCGAATGTTCCCGGATCGGATCCGCAGGAACTGCAGGACAAACATGGTGATAAGATTGCTTTCTTTGGAGGGATTGATCAGCAGGAGCTTCTTCCTTCCGGTGATACTGAAGCCCTGAAAAAGGAAATTGTGCGAAGATATGAAATAATGGGGAAAAACGGCAATTATCTCATGGCCCCGGCACATATTATCCAATCGGATACTTCACCGGAAATGGTAAAGGCGATGATTGAGACTGTAAAATCCCTGGGATAAA
>JAIPFS010000088.1 GCA_021736545.1 Spirochaetia bacterium
ACCCCTTGCGCAGGAGGCTGTATGCGATGTATGTGCCATCCCGCAGCCAGGAAAACCCATACTGAGAGAACGTCGGGCTGGCGACAAATGCTCCGGATTGGTGCTGATTTTCCAGGATGAGAGACAGGCTGATATCCCGCAGCCGCTCTCGCTGTAATTCATATTCAGTATTCACTTTGACCTCCACTTACGTTCGAAGAAAGGGTACTAGGGGGATTTACGTAATCGTTTACCGTAAGCGTTTACGTAATTCTTCAAAAAATATCCCCCCCCCGCATCAGTTAACAAATTTTTTACTTCATTCCAGTTCCTTCACAGAGTCCCGTTCAACGATATAGTGCTCAAGAACAATATCCTGCGCTTCTGTAACCCCTCTGCAGATGAGATCCATGGCGCATTCACCCATCTCCTCTATCGGCTGATGCAGGGCTGTCAGAGAGGGGTAGGACATGACCGCATCAAGCGTATCATCATAACCCACAAGGGAAAGCTCATCTGGAACACTGATCCCGCGCCTGTGAAGGTAGGTCATGGCTCCAAGGGCCATCTCATCAGATGTTGCAAAGACCGCTGTCAGCCCTAGGCTTCGTGCATCAAGCAATGCCATAGATGCAATCCCGCTCTCAAAATGGAAATCTCCATAGGATATAAAGGACTCCTTCCAATCCAAGCCTGCCTCATCCAGCGCCTTCTTATACCCGTCGATTCTCGGCTTTCCCGCTATTCTGTCTCTCTTATCTCCAGATATCAAGCCGATACGGGTATGTCCCTTATTGATGAGGTACTTTGTTGTAGTATATGCAGCCGCGAAATCATCAGTCCGCACGGATGGGAAAGGGAATTCCTGGGAGTGGGTCGCCACAAGAACTACCGGGATGCCGAGCTTCGAAAGGTACTCACCATATTCAGGAGTAACCCACTCGCTGATGAATAGAATGCCCTCAACCCGCTTTTCACTGAGGGTCTGCAGGTAGGACATGGTCCGCTCGCCGTTCATATCGGTGTTGCAGATAATCACGCTGTAGCCCTTTGAATGGGCAATTTTTTCAATTCCACGAAGCAGTTCTGAAGAGAACCTCCCGGTGACGCAGGGAAGGAGTACTCCAATGGTTCCCGTCTTGCTGCTGACGAGACCTCTAGCAACGGCATTCGGTTTATAGCCCAGCTCTTTAATGGCATTTTCAACCCGTTCCTTCGTCTTCTCCGAGTAGCCCGGCAGATTGTTAATAATCCGCGAAACGGTTGCAATTGAGACTCCTGCATGTTCGGCCACATCCGATATATTGATTGCCACAACTTCTCCTTATCGTATCGGTCCGCAGTTTTCTGCTGCTTTTTTCATGTTACGATAGGTTTTATCTCTTTTACGTAAACTCTAACGTAAACGCTTACGTAAAGAATACCACAATTTTTCATTCTGTCAAGCAGAGAAGAAAAAATTCTTTTTATTCACAAGAGATTTTCACAAATACGCTATTGTTCTGATGATACTATTAAGAAATATCATTGATGCATTGCACTGATGATATTTTTTATGGATACTGAAAACGAAAAAACTGGAGGATGAATAGATGCAGCGTAGGATGAATACGAGAAATACTATTCGGCTGACAAGCAGAATCCGTCAAATGGCGGGATTTAGTTTATTTGCTGCTACAATGCTGTCTGCTCTGCTTTTTACAGCTTCGTGCTCTACCTATTCCTATGTTCAGCCCGATTTTTCGAGTATGAATTCGAATAGGCAAACCTCAGATGATTCTGCTCATGCTTCCGAGTCAAAAGAACCCTGGGCTGATTATTTTTCAAAAAAGGACGAACTGCTGATTATTGCACCTCCCGTTGCAGCAGCTGATACTACGAGTGACGCAGCAAATGATGCAAGTTCAACCGGAGATGTTTCAACTGGAGATGTTTCAAGGGGAATGGTATTCTACCCCGGCGGACTTGTAGATCCGAAAGCCTATCTGCCGCTGATGTGGGAAATTTCCCGGATTACCGAATCAATGTCTGTCATTGTGCCTATGCCTTTCAACCTTGCTGTATTCGGCGCCGGCAAAGGAGAAAAAGTGCCCCGGCTGCTCCCTGACATTGAGAACTGGTACATAGCAGGTCACTCCCTGGGTGGCGCTATGGCAGCAAAACTGGTTCATGATAATCCTGATCTTTTCTCAGGACTCATTCTATTTGCTGCCTATCCAGGAAAAGCTGATCCTCTGACGGATTATTCAATACCAGTTCTCAGCATTTATGCGGAAAATGACGGTCTAGCGACGAAGGAAACGATTAAGGAGAAACAATTCCTCCTTCCTGGACACACAGAATATTTCAAAATAGAGGGCGGGAATCACGCACAGTTCGGTTCATACGGTATCCAAAAGAATGACGGCAGAGCTGAAATTTCTCCCGCAGAGCAGTGGGAACAGACCGCTGAAGCTGTTGATGCATTCATTTCACGTTTCTGATGTTCTGCTCACATCAGGATGCTGAATGCCGACAGCTGCGGTATACTATTTCAGTAATTCATCAGCTGTTATAAATTTCTTTTCTTTTTTCCTGGCACTGTCGATATAGGATTCGATGAACTTGATATCCTGGATGTCTTCGTAAAGCTCATATATTGATTTTTTGAAAAGCGTCGATTTATCCTCATGGAAATATTCAGTCAGATATTCCAGGATTTTTTCTTCTTCATTATTCAATCGCACTGATACTACGGCCATCGTTTATACACCTCCGATCTCTTTCCTATTCCAAGAACAAAAATATCATTCTGTTCTATAGTTAACCAGCAGATGAGGACCCAGAATCCGGCTAATTCGCCGGTTCAGCCGTCTTCATGTCTGCAACTTCCTTTTCCGTCAACCAGGAGTTCAGCTTTTCTTCACGCTCCTTAAGTTCTTCCGGATCCTCATTGTATGAGCCGAGCAGATATTCACCGGTAATCTTACCGTCAATCATAAACAGCACTCGTTCGGTTCTCGCAGCAATTTTAGCATCATGCGTAACCAGCATAATCGTCGTTCCGGTCTGATGTATCTCTGCAAACAGACGCATGATTTCGCTGGCGGATTTAGAATTTAATGCACCCGTCGGCTCATCCCCGAAAATAACTTTCGGATCATGCATAAGCGCGCGGCATATCCCTACCCGTTGGAGCTGTCCTCCCGAAGCCTGCGTGGTTTGACGATTCTCCAAGCCCGAAATATCTGCTTTCTCCATAAGCTTTCCAGCTTTTTCGGAAAGGGCTTCTCTATCCTTTTTCCTGTCCTTTTTCCTATCACGCATGGATGGTAGAATAATATTATCGAGGATATTCAAATTCCGCAGAAGCGTCGGCTGCTGAAAAACAAAACCCATCTTCGTTCTGCGGATATCTGCAAGACTGTTTTCGCTGAGCGTCGAAAGACTGCTGCCATCAAAAACAACTGAACCACTGTCAACAGCATCCATACCGCTCAAAGCAAACATCAGCGTTGTTTTCCCCGACCCGGAAGGCCCCATCACGGAAACAAATTCTCCTTCATGAATATCAAGGGACACTCCATCAAGAACATTACGCTTTTCGTTTTCTTCACCAAAAGACTTTACTATGTTTTCACAGGATATAATCGTATCCATTATCTACTCCTTTATATTGTCAGAAATTGCAATTCGCCCCGCATTCAAAGTACCGAAAACTGTTGCCGCAAGCACTGCTGCCGTCAAAAGCAGAGGAAAAAGAAAATACGCTGAAAGGGGATTAACAACAAAATCAAATGACGCTGCTCCAAAAAGGGAAAGAGCCCCTTCAACAAGTGTTTCTCCCAGCGTATTAGCCAAAAGCGTACCGAGAAAAACAGCGATAACCAGAACAAAAATTGAACGGGCAGCATACTGGATCATAATATCCAAGTTTGTAAACCCGAAGGTTTTCATAACAGCAATGGAATACCTATCTTTTACTGCAAGCATTCTCATGAACAGCAAGGTTATGAGAATCGCAATAATCAGAGAAACCGCAACCGCTGCATGAGCTGCCTTTCCTACTGAACGTATCGTCGAGCCGAATGTTTTGAAAATATATTCGTCAATTCCGGAAACTTTTGCAAATAAAAACATATCCGCATATTCCTGTACTTTTTTTTCTACTATCGCGTTTTCAGTAAACTCCGCACTGACAACACTCCACATTATATCTTCAGAGCTGCTGCTGAACGTTGCTTTTGCTGTTTTTCCGCCGTTAGTCACATCTGAATATGTCCCGCTTACAGTTAGCGATACCTCTTCATCATCTACTAGCAATGTAAGATTGTCACCAATCCCCTTTTCCAGCTCATTGGCATTCATAACAGAAAGAGCAATTTCATCGTCTGCAGCAGGAGCCCTCCCCTCTGCATAATTCAGAGGAAACACCGAATGGTCCCCCATCTCAATTTTTAAACGTTCTTCCGTACCATCATCCATCTTTACGCTAAACGTTTTTGTGATAAGTTCAGCATATGATGATACTGCATCATCCTGCTCCATGGTCTTCGCAATTTCCGCAGTCTTTTCAAGCTTATTATCCGTCTGCTGAATATCAATACGCATGTCGCAGTCGCCGATACCCATGTAGGAGACGAAATCTTCTGAAGAAATGGTGTTGTGGAGATTCTGCGGAACTATAATGATGAATACTGCAAGTACAAGAACCACCAGCATGGTAAGATACAGCCTCTTCCGCACAAAAACATCTTTAAACCCAAGAAATACATTTATCCCCAGCAGTCTATTCTCACTCAGAAGGAAACGCTTCGACCCGGCGGGTTTCTGCTGTGAAATACCGAAGCGGACTGCCTCTGCCGGTGATATGTATTTGAATCGCTTCAGCAGCCGGTTGACATAAGCGATAACTGCAAGGAACACAAGAATAATACTCACAATTCCAAACAGCAAAGCCAGATATGCATGATCGCTTTCACCCATATACAGTCGTATATTTTCAAGCATTATCCCCCGGAAGGCAAAGGAGACGGCAAAGCCTAAGACGCAGCCTAAAGCAGCCAGGGCAGCATATTCTCCAAGATATATCTTCTTTATATCGGACACATGCAGCCCGATAGCTTTCATAACGCCGATTTCCCGATAGTCATCTTCAATTTTTGCTATAAGCGTGAAACGGATACAGAGAAAAGCTATTGCAACTACAAGCGCACTGATAAGCAGAACCACCGCTATCATTATTCCGTCAGAAATGGCATTCATCATTTTGAAAAGCGGATACGTAATCGTCGGCCCATTCGCATCAATATCTGCAGAGATATAGGCAGATTCAAAAGCACCGAGGTCTGCCTGATCCTTTAAACGGAATTCTATCAGGTACTCAATACTTCCAGCATCTTCAATTTCAGCAAAATCCTGCTCATTAACAAGAAAGCGCTTTGAAGATGCAAGCAGCGAGTTCATTTGAGAATCCCGAAGAAACCCCGCTACTCTCAGTTTCTTGTCGACCACGGTCATTATATCGCCGATTTCTGCTGAGCCGTCCTGCATATAGCATAACGGCACATAGATCTCCCCGGCAGATACCTGAATAACATTTCCTTCCAGATCAAGCAGATAATCAAATTTTTCACTCTGCACAGATAAGCCGTTATCCTGAACGCTGTCAGCAAGCGTCTGCTCTTCAAAGATAAACTCTGAACCCTCAAGGTTGAGAAATTCAAGTATCTGAAACTCCTCAATCTCATTATGATGCTCTACAAAGTCTGACAAACGTGCAGAATCCAGTTCTCCTGAATGCATCTGCATAAAATGGGGTGTTTCTGCTTGTCTCATCATACTTTCAATTGCACCTGAAAGATTGACAATGAGTACAGCCGCTAGAGAAACAAGCATCGCCGCCGCCGCAATAAATATCATTGTTGTCAGCGTGACAGCTTTGTTTCTTTTCACGTCATTGCGGATAATACTTAGATACATAGAGCTCTCCATTTTCAGGTTTCAGAAATTCATATAAAGTTCGATTGGTGTATATTTAAAACTTGTATCATACATAAAATAAAGAAAACAAGCTCAACCAAATGGTGTATAATGAATTAAC
Organism: Spirochaetia bacterium; assembly: GCA_021736545.1. Next base: position 6,062 of record JAIPFS010000088.1, read on the forward strand.
GACAAAACACAATGCAGCAGAAGGGTGACCTTGATATGTCCTCATTCTACAACAGATATCTTGTCCAGCACAGGGAGAACCGTACTAGCTGGAAAATTTTTCCTGCCAATCGATGATCTGATTAGAGTTTCTTGTAGTTTTTTGTAAAGTCGTCAGGTATGCTCTACTCCTAAGGATAAAACTCTGAGTGAAGGATCCCTGGTATGAGTTATTTTGACTAACTGTATCTCCAAGCAGCAGGGATTGCAGCGAAAATGGCCCCGGATTCCCGGCGGCGCGGAGCAAGCCGAAAAAGGAAGCCGGGATATGGCCATTGCAGCGGAAAGCCCGGGCCCGCCGAAAACTG
>JAIPFS010000089.1 GCA_021736545.1 Spirochaetia bacterium
ACTGTAACAGAAGACGGCGAATTATAGGTTCCAATTTCATGAAATCCGAACTTTTTATACATTTTGATTGTTTTCGTATCAGAGGTAAACACATCAATAACTACTTCCTCTACACCTTGAGCCCTGCCATACAGAAACATTAAAATTGTAAGACCTAATGTAACAATAGAATTTCTCATTTCTGGTAATACTGCAAGTCTAACCATTTCAGCGGAGTTTTTAGTTTTCAGAAATGTATCAATGTCAAAATATTGATTGATAGGAAGTTTTTTAAAGTTTGAAGAAGTTATCATAGAAACAGTCCCAACGGGATGAACACCTTGATACGCCAGTAAATGCATAGCCTCTTCATCAATATCTCTATGGATGGATTCCTCAATATATCCCTTCTCTCCTATGAGAACTTTTCTCTGTATGTAAAAAGCATCGTTTAGATGATTATCGTTCGAAGCTAAAACAAACCGAACCATCTCTTTACTTTTTTCAGAAGCTGGAAAAGATATGGTAAATTTTGTTCCTTCTCCTACTTTGCTTTCTACATTAATTCTTCCACTGAATTTTTCTACAATTTTGTAGCAATTAGACAGGCCTAAACCAGTACCTTTTCCAGGTTCTTTAGTAGTAAAAAAAGGAGTAAAAATCTGATTCAAATTCTCTTTCGGGATACCAATTCCGGAATCTGCAATGGACACATAAATCACACCATGATCCTGTTTGCATGTCAAAGATAGTACTCCCTCTTCATCCATGGCTTGTACGGCATTGACCACAATATTCAGAAAAACTTGCTGCAGTTCCCCCTCATTGGCAAGTATAGTCGGGAGTGCATGATAATTACGTTCAATTTCAATTTTTGATGTATCCATTCCTCTTTTAGCCAATCGCACAGAAAATTCCAGAGTCCGGATAATATCAATCTCTATTAAATTCTTTTCTTCTTTTCTTGAATAGAGAGAAATCTCTTTTATTACATCCGCCGCATTCATTGAATAGCTCAATATATCTTCAGCATATTCCTTTAATTCAGAATCACCATCTATTTCTGAAAGCAGGATTTCTGCAGTACCGGCAATACCTGCTAAGGGGTTATTAAGCTCATGGGCTATACCTGCAGCCATCGCTCCTATACCAGCCATTTTTTCTGTCCGAACCAGCTCGTTCTGCATTTTCTTTTGTTCCGTAATATCCTGGATAATCTCAAGAAACATCTGTTTGGAATTCTGCGGAACTTTTACAGAATGAAACTGAAGAGAATAAATGTGCTCATTAACTTCAGCTTCATTACCCATCATTAAGCCTGCATGAAGACAATCGGGAGCTTTGCAGAACGGACAGGCCATTTTTCTATCAAAAAACTGCTTATAGCATTTCTTACCGATAATATTTTTTCTGCTTTTACCAATGAACTTCTCTGCCGCGTTATTAATTTCGATAATTGTATAATCAATATCAACTAAGGCTAAAGGGGAACCAATCCCATTAAATATAGCTTCAAGCTTATTATTACTGAAAATCAGTTCATTGCCCTGTTTTTTAAGCTGCTCAAAGGATATAGAATTCTTAAGAGATAAGGAGCATTGGCCGCTGAGGATCTCTAAAGCATCTAACTCAAATTTAGAAAATATTTTACTATCCTTCGGCGCTCCGATAATGATATATCCGCCAATATCTTTTCTGAATACAAGGGGCAAGACTATATCTGCTTCCGGCAGACTTTCACTTACATTAAACTGCTTTCCGTCATATTCATTCCAAATAACAGTTCCTCTGCCGGTATTACATAATGATTCAACCCTTTTTTCCATTTGCTGCTCAAAAGTAATATTTACAGGTCCTCCGGGTTTAAGATTTTGGACCTTTTCCCCATAAAATGATAGAATCTTAAATGTATTTTCATCTTTATTGATATAATCACGGATGATAAAAGCAACCCAATCAACATTTATACCTGTTGTTATACTTTTGACAACAGCTTCACCAAGTTCATTCAAATCAACTATCGTTGTCAGCTTCTGGCTGAACTCTTTAATAGTCTTCTGATAGGGGTGACGACGAGGAATAATTACTTTATCCACCATATAAGCCATCAGATTCCGCATTGGATGGATAATGATAGCTGTTACAAAACCTAGCAGTATTGATAATATCCCTGCATTCTCTGGGGCTAAATCATTTGATGAAGTACTTGTAAACTGAATTACCAGAAAATATATAATTGAAGCCACTGCCCAGAGAATAGTTGTAAAAATTACATTCAAACCTAATTTGGAGTAATTAACGAGTTTAAATTTATAGATTGCATAAAATAATATTAGAGCATTCACAGCTGCAGCGAGAATATCAAAAGGATATTTCCCTATAGTCTCATTTAAATTAAGCAGTATACCGAAAAGCATTATGATGACACCGGCAAAATATAAATAAAAATTTTTCCGTAATCGTTTATCAGACCGACGGGATTCCCAATAAATTATGGCTATCGATATTAATAAATAAATATAACTTAAAGAATATGCAAAGACAGCCCAGTGCCCCAACTTATAATAAAATCCATTTGCATTGAAACCGGCATCTTCAACAATAAACCCCTTAATGTTCAAATAGATGAGAACTACCATAAGCAAATAGCTGTACTTTGATATATTTCTCAAATAAGGCCGATGAATTTCAAGAATATCCAATATCGCATGCACTAGGGTAAAAGGTACGGCAAATAAACCTACAATCATGAATCGATTCCACATGAGAGGTGTCAGTATCCCTGAATCAGCATGCATCATAAATGAGCCGAAACTCCAAATGGCCATAGCTGACATGTAGACTTGAAAGGACCAGAAAAATTTTATTCTTCTATATTGAATAAAACCAAAAATGACAAAAAAGATATACAGAATACAAGCTACCGCTGTTATTATAGTGGATAAGTCAATAATCATTTATACAGTATTCCCATAAAGTGTTTTACATTATATTATAAGTATTTATGGAAATAAGCAATTCATTTATATTATTTTTATCCATTATGGCTGGTATAGGCTATTTTTTTACAGCAATTCATGATTTAGCGCAAATTAAAAAGATCCCTTTGCTCTCTTTTGTATCTTTTGCAGGATATCCAATGACTTTACTCCCTTTAATCCTCATTCCTTTTAGAGTATCAGTTCGTGAAGAATTACCTTTTCTGCTCGTATACATCTTATGGTCATTAGCAGCTCTGTTTTTTCTGTTACTTGTTTATTCAGTTAGCATAGAAATATATATGTACAACCATAAGCTGAAAAATCAAAATAATCCTGCAATTAAAAAAGATACAGAAAAAGATGCATATAATAATATGAATACTCATGACAGAAAATGTTTTAAAAAAGGCACCTACTCTTTTTCAAGACATCCGGGATTTATTTGGTTTACGCTTTTAAATCTATTATTTGTTATCCTGTTTTTTACTGCTCATATTCTATATTTGATGATTTTATGTACAATATTCAATCTTTCTGTTATTATTTGGGAAGATCGTTATGCATTTCCTCGCTTGTTTAATGATTATTATGAATACAAAAAAAATGTACCTTTTATTCTATAGCAAAAGGATCAGTTTATGCAGAATATTATTGCGGTAACCGATGATGATCCGTCGATCAGAAAAATTTTAAACATCATGCTTTCAAAAGAAGGCTATTCAGTTCTAACTTTTTCTAATGCTGAGGAGCTTTTCTCTTCTTTGAAAAAAGAAAAGAATCCTCCCATTGAAATAATAATTATGGACATCAAAATGCCGGGATTATCAGGACTTGAAGCAATACCAGTCATAAAAAAAACAAAACCTGATATACCAATAATTATGCTGACAGCTTTCAACAATCTAGACACTGGCATGAGCGCCATTCGAGATGGAGCTTTTGATTATCTATCCAAACCTGTAAGAAAGCAGGAGCTGTTTGAGACAATAAAAAGGGCTCATAAAAAAGTTATTACTGATCGAAATTCAAAAATGCAGAAACACGCCAGTGATGTTTACAACAGCTATCTAAAAAAACAGATACAAACTCAAACTAAAGAGTTGAATAATGCCTATCATAAGATAATGAGATCTACTATAGACATGATTGCTGCCTTTTCAGAAACTATTGAACAGAAAGATGTCTATACAAAAGGTCATTGCAGCCGAGTAAGGGAGATCTCCATGAATATTGCGGGACATTTTAATCTTTCAGAAAAGGAGTTAACTATTCTTGAAGGAGGCGCTCTTCTTCATGACATCGGAAAAATCGGTATACCTGAAAATATCCTCAATAAGATTGAACCGCTTAGCAATGAAGAATTTGGTATTATACAGTCCCACCCCCTAGTGGGTGAAAAAATTTTAAGCCATGTTGATTTTTTCTCAGACTATTTACCTATTATCAGGAATCATCACGAAAGATATGATGGGACAGGATACCCCGATGGTCTTTCAGGCAGTGATATTCCTTTATTAGTGCGGATCGTATCAATTGCTGATGCTTTTGACGCAATGATGAGTGACAGGGCTTACAGAACGGCTTTCCCTATGGAAAAAGCCGTTTCTGAAATTGAAGCTAATATAGGTACACAATTTGACCCTAATTTAGTTGATATTTTCATGAAAAACAAAATTTACACAATCTGATTTTCACTTTCTATCAAAACTAAGAAAGGGTCATTATTGCTTTATAATTCTACAGTATTCGATTAACTGCATTATTTACTAATTCATGCAGCTTACTTGATGGATGTTCAAATTTTGACAGAAAAATCATGGCTGCTATAATGTAAGGTTTATAGCTCGCTTCTTTATACAGGGGTACACGATAGCGGTCAAACACTGAAGCTTCAACTTCTCCCTCATCACAGCTTAGACCTGAAATATCTGCCGGCAGACAGTGCATGTACAGAGCATTTCCATCTTTCGTTTTTTTCATCAAATCTTCAGTACATTCCCAATCTTTAAACTTCGCATTGTTCATTAAGCATCGATTTTCTAATGATTCAAGACCATCCCAATCACCATTACCTACTAATTCAGTACGCTCCTCCATAACAGCAAATGGAGCCCAGCTTTTCGGATAAACAATATCAGCATCCTGGAAAGCCTCTTCCATACTGTTAACGCGTTTGAAAGCTCCTCCGCTTTTACTGGAATTTGCAGAAGCAATATCTTCAATTTCCGGCATAACATTATAACCTTCAGGATGAGCGAGGACCACATCCATACCGAATCGAGAAAAAAGACCAATTATACCCTGGGGTACTGATAAAGGTTTCCCATAAGAAGGAGAATATGCCCATGTCATAGCAACTTTTTTTCCTTTCAGCTTGTCTACACCGCCAAAGTGATTAATCACATGCAGCATATCAGCCATAGACTGAGTTGGATGATCAATATCACACTGCAGATTCACCAAAGTAGGACGTTGTTCGAGAACTCCATCATCAAATCCTTCCTGAACTGCATCAGCAACTTCCTTCATGTATGTGTGACCTTTCCCAATGTACATATCATCACGGATTCCTATTATATCAGCCATAAAGGATATCATATTCGCAGTTTCCCTGACTGTTTCGCCATGGGCTATCTGACTTTTCTTTTCATCTAAATCCTGAACTTCAAGACCAAGCAAATTACATGCACTTGCGTAACTGAAACGGGTTCTTGTTGAATTATCTCTGAATATTGATATGCCTAATCCGCTGTCGAATACCTTAGAAGAGATATTATGTTCTCTCATCTTCCTTAGTATCTCAGCTGTTTTAAAAGTAGCTGAGATTTCATCATCATTTTCTTTCCAGGTATGAAAGAAATCATTCAGATACATGCTTTTTGTATCAAGCTGTCCAAGCTCACGGATCATTTTTTCAATTTGGTCCTTTCCCATTTTTTCATTCCTCCAAATAAAGTGTAATACATTTTTTTCTATTAAATTCGATTTAAAGCTCTTAAAATTTTTTCTGGTGTAAATGGCCAATCCCGAATCCAGATACCTACTGCATCATGTATTGCCATAGAGATTGCTGGAGCAGCCCCATTACAGCTGATTTCTGACACAGATTTTCCCCCATACGGCCCATATGGATCATCTGTTAATACTAATTCAGCTTGAAATTTTTCAGGAATGTCAGTAATCATGGGAACACCGTAATATTGAAGAGTGGGATTCTGACATACTCCATGTTCATCAAGAATCATCTCTTCATATAAACTATGCCCAATTGTTTTTAAAACTCCGCCATAAATCTGCCCTAATGCAAGCTCCGGATTAACAGGTGTACCGCAGTCCTGGAGCGCATAATATGAGTTCACTCTCACTTCTCCAGTTTTCTTATGTACTGATACCTGACAGAAATGTGCACCATAGGGGAAAGCAGAATCTTCTGTTG
>JAIPFS010000090.1 GCA_021736545.1 Spirochaetia bacterium
AGAATCAAACTCTCCGTGATATTATGTTCAGCACCCGAAGGTGCCGACTTTTTTTCACTTAAATTTGTCCCAACCAGTACGTCTTTTGACGTTTATTGACTAGGAAGCCCTTACGCTTTCCTTATCTCTTCCCTTCTCTAATTCATTATATCAAAGAACATTGCAACCTTACGGCTTTTCCCGTAACGCGCTTGAGTGTTATACCAAAACTGCAGTGTTATGTCAACAGTTTATTGAATAATTTTTCTTAATCATTCTCATCTGTCAGACAACTGCCGGCAGCTGCATTTTCATGAAAACTACATTTTCGAAAATGTTTTTACATGCCGTTTGTTCAGCCTCAATGCTTAGCAAACATACATAAAACTCAATTAAAGGTCAATAGATAAAAAGGAAAAATTTATTAATAATGCAGTCAGCATGATAACACTAGAAATTTGATGTTCGAATGAATATAATTCATTAAAGTTATAGAGAAAATAATACTGCATAATAAAACATATTAATAAAGGAGTGAATGTATGCGTTTGATATTTTTAGGTCCGCCAGGGGCAGGTAAAGGAACCATTGCAGATATGGCGAAGGATTTTTTCAATATCCCTCATATTTCTACCGGTGATCTTTTTAGGAATAACATAAAAAACAGTACTCCCCTCGGTAAAGAAGTAAAATCCATATTGGATTCCGGCGGGCTTGTACCTGATGAGCTTACAGTAGAGATGGTTAAAAATCGTCTTAAACAGGATGATACTAATCAAGGCTTTATTCTCGACGGTTTTCCGAGAACCATACCTCAAGCTGATGCACTTTCTGAATTTACGGATATACAATTTGTTATTAATTTCATTGTTTCTGAAGAGAAAATTATCAAGCGTCTTTCAGGGCGTCGTGTTGCAAAGCATTCCGGTAAAATTTACCATATTATCTATAATCCGCCTAAGGAAGAAGGCAAATGCGATATTACTGGGGAACCCCTTATTCAGCGACCTGATGATAAAGAAGATGCAATAAAAAATAGATTAGCGGTATACAGAAAACAAACTGAGCCGCTCATTGAGTATTATAGAGATAAGGGGCTGCTGCTTGATGTGGACGGTGAAAAAACTCCTGAAGAAGTTTTTCAGGAATTCAAAAAAGTAATCAAATCTCAAGCTTAAAGCCTATAAGTGAATAGTATATACCGATTTGTACAAGAAAAACATGAAACGCATTTCGGTATATTATTCACCTCCTTCTCCTTCATTATTTAACTTTTCTTCCAGTTTCATAATCTCTCTCTTTTCGTAGCCTTGATTACGCGCTGAATCAAGATACTCCCTGCTTTTGTCCGTTTCACCAGTCAGCAAATAATAGCGTGCCAGTTGGTAGAGCATTTCGGGGGGGACAGCAGAATTCTCAGAAGCTGAATTTTCCTCCGTCAAATTTTCACTTGCTGAAGGGGTAAGTACTTTTGCTCTTTCAACATAGTCATTATCTAAAAATACCTTCAGCAGCAGTGAGCGAAGGGAATAGTCTTCCGGATACATTCTGAAACCTTCTTCAAGCCAGCTGAGTCCGGAACCTTCTTCTCTATTTTCATCAAATTCCCAAAGCAGGAGAAGCACTTCTTTAGTAAATATCCTGTACTCCTTAAACCATTCCAAATGTCGCTCTGCATCGGTGAGTTTTTCATCTTCCATATATAATTTTATCAGCATAACTCTGGAATCGTGATCTCCAGGATCAATTTCAAGGAGCTTTTCATATTGAGAAGAGGCTTTGCCTGTACTTCCACGTAATTCATAAATTCCGGCAAGAGTTTTTATTAATACCGTATTATCCGCATCTCTAGTAAGCAAATTTCTGATAAGGTCTAAAGCTTTATCATACTCCCGAAGCTCCACATAAACGGCGCTCAAGTTATATGCAGAAGGAAAGGATTCGGGGTTATAGTAAAGTGAATTACCATAGGCACGTTCAGCTTTTTCAAAATCTTTCAGCTGATAATATGCATTCCCCAAGTTATAATAGACATCACTCAGTTCCTTTAAAGAGTTATTTCCCGCTGCAGCGCAGCCGGATAAAATGGATACTGAAAATGCAATAAGGAAAGCTGCATAAATCAAACGCGACCGCTCAGACATCATCATAAATGAATTCTCTCCCCTTCAAATCATTCTGGGTATCAATAGTATTTACATCATTTCCCCAGTACGGTCTCTTCAATTTTCTGTACCTGGGAACGATAGAGATTAGCTATGTTGCTTCCGTAATCAGCTATAAGCTGTATAATATTTCTCGGATTTTCTTCCTTATCCACACCATTGAGACGATCACCAGCATCTCCAAGCCCCGGCAGGATATAGGCCAATTCATTCAGGACAGGATCCATCCATAAAGTATATACTTCAACATTTTCTATAGCTCGTATAACACGCAATGAACCTTTCAGTGCTGATATTACATTTATAAATTTTATTGATTTCGGTTTAATTCCCTGATCTAAAATGTACTTCATTATTGTTACCAGGCTGCCGCCTGTAGCATTCATGGGGTCAGCAAATATAAGATCTTTGCCGTCGAGATCGTCTAAAGTAAAAAAGGATTTATCCAAGTCCAGTATGTATTCCATATTATACTCTTTTTTTGAATCATCCCGCTTAATTTTGAATAATGAGAATGGCGGGACGTAACTTGAAGAGGAATATTCCTGAATTTCCTTACTCAGAATCATTGAAGGCAGCAGAGCTCCGCGAAGCATTACACAAATAACTGAATTTTCAATTTGCTCATCGACATCAGGGATTTTGTGTACTGCATAATTCTGTAAAGGAATATCCACCGGAGTTTCTGTAATAAGATAGTTTTTTTCATGCATCGAATTGTCATTAAAAGTAAGATTGAATAGTAATTCATAAGCCCTTTGAATGTAATATACAAATTCATCATGCTGTGTTTCAGGATTTCTGAGTTTTGCTATAAGTCGTGAGGCCTCTCCGTGTGTTTCTCTGGGTGTTTTGAAGGAATAGACATTGAGGGCTTTTTCTGCATTTGCAATTTCATGCATTTTTTTACCCATTTTATCATAAATTTGAATCATCCTGTTTTTGGCTTCAGCGATTTTCTTTTCATAGCTTCTTCCGGACATGATTTCAGAATATTTCATTGCTTCAGAATAATATTCATTCAGTTCATCTATGTTCTTCTTATCCTGCTTTGTCAAATATCCGTCAAGGTCTTCGGCGGTAAGTATTATTTTATTTGACATAATCTGCTCCTCCTGATTTTATCGTATGCACTGTATTAAATTAAGTAATAATTCAACTTGCTTACTATTCTAATTTGACTTTAGTTGTGCACTTTAATTGATTTTAATCCATTAGACTATACCATTATTTTTTTATGATGGCCACCAAAATGAACCAAGGAAAAAATCATTCAAATTACCTGCAGTTTTTAATTGAGATTTTTTTACGAGGTTTTTGTCTTATTCGATATATGAAAGTCCTTAAATTTGTCTTTGTTTTTCATAAGAACTATTGACCCCTATAATTACATGACGTATCATCCAATGCATGGCTAATATAGAGATCTACACAGATGGCGGATGTTCTGGAAATCCTGGACCTGGCGGTTGGGCGTACGTAGTCCAAATGGGAAATGAGTTAATTCGTTCTTCCGGAGGAAAGACAAATACTACCAATAACCAGATGGAGCTCCAAGCTGTAATTGAAGCTTTACGCTTTGTAGATTCACAGCTTGAAGACAGAAAGGGAACAATTACTCTTCATACAGACTCGCAATATGTAAAACAGGGCATAACTAACTGGATCCATAAGTGGCTTAAGAACAATTGGAAAACAGCAGCAAAAAAAGCTGTTAAAAACAAAGAGTTCTGGATGCAGTTAAAGGAACTTGATGATACCATTCGCCCAAACTGGGATTGGGTACCGGGACATGCGGGAGTTGAACTGAATGAAACCTGTGATAGAATGGTTCAGGATCAAATAGAGCAATTCAAGTTGAAAACAATTGATTGATTCCCGGGGTTCCCAAGTCTCATATTCTGCCTTCTTCAGATTATAAATTATAACTTCATTAATTCTTTCCAAGTTATGTATTATAAATGCATCAAATTTTTTATAAATAAAACCTTTTTCACTTTTCTCCTGTGAATCCTGAAATATACAAATCAAATTCCTCTTTTTTTATGTATTTAAAATTAAGAAGCGCAATTTTCTTTGTGACACTTCATATTGGGAATAGCACTGCTTGAATTTTTTATTTTATGAGACAATACCTTTCAAAGAGGTATTGATATGTAAATACTCAAAAGGAGGATTATGTGACTATATTAGGATTCATAAACAGAGGATTTTCCGGTGATTTTATTGAGGTAGAAGTAGATATCAGAAAAGGCATTCCCGGCTTTGATATTATCGGTTTACCTGACAGTGCTGTGCGTGAAGCCAGGGATAGAGTCAGAACTGCAATTAGGAATGCCGGGCTTCATTTTCCTCGAGAAAGAGTATTGGTAAATCTTGCTCCCGCGGATATGAAAAAGGAAGGAGCCTCGCTGGATCTTGCAATAGCTGCTGGAGTTCTGCATGCTTCAGGAGCAATTAATTTCGGTGAAAATGCAAAAAAAATCCTTGTTGCAGGCGAGCTTGATTTATCCGGTGATGTAAGGTCCGTACAAGGCGTCGCTGGAGCAGTTTTACAGGCTCAGAAAATTGATATAGATGCAGCAGTAATTCCTGAAGAAGATATTTCATATGTATTAAAAAACATACCGAATATTTTGAATATTTCCTCAATTAAGGATTTTCCTAAATTAAGCCTGCTTTACAGAAAAGGACTTGTGGAAGAGTGGAAGAATGCTATGCCGAATTCTACAGTTCAGCTTAAAGGTAACAGAAGAGAAAAAAATACTGTTTCCCCAGCAGTTTCCTCAGAAGTCAATTTACTGAAAAGAGTGCCTAATCAAATTAATTATGAAGAAATAATTGGTCTTGATGCTGTTAAACGGGCTCTTACTATTGCGGCTGCAGGGGGACATCATGTTCTTTTGTTTGGGCCGCCGGGCTGCGGAAAAACAATATCTGCAGAAGTATTAGGAGAATTACTTCCAAATCTATTTCCAGATGAAATCCAAGAAGTTATTCAGATCTATTCTGCGGCAGAAAAAGCTGAAGAAATCCAGCAATTTGAAAATAAACGCCCGCCAGTCCGCATGCCTCATCATAGTACTACTAAAGAGATGATGCTTGGCGGAGGTAAAAATATCAGACCAGGCGAAATCTCCCTAGCTCACAAGGGCTTACTGATTATCGATGAAGCTCCTGAGTTCAGCAGAGCTGCGCTGCAAAGCCTTCGTGAACCCCTAGAACAAAGAAGGGTTGAATTCATGAGAAATGGAAGATGGTTTTGGTTCCCTTCTCATTTTCAGCTTATCATGAATATGAATCCCTGCCCCTGCGGACAGCTTGGTCTTGTTCAGCAGGCTTGTTTGTGTAAACCTCAAGACATACACCGTTACTGGAAAAGAATTGGGAATCCTCTTTTGGATCGCATACCCATACGGATTCCTGTAGAAAATTCTGGAAATAATGCATCAGAAAAATTACCCTTACATGTTAATCCTAATAAAAAGAACCAAATTACACAAGTTTCTGGAGAAAATGAGCATGGCGGATTACCTACTGACGTTGAGAATAATACACTTAATGAAGAACCTGAATTAAAACATAATGAGATAGTAAAATTAAAGGAAAGTTTTACTGCAAAAAAAGCAAGAATTGAGTCTGCCGGAAAAATTCAGCGAAACAGGTTTAAAAAGTACCCTTTTAATAAAAACGAACATATGCCTTTTAATCAAATTAATACCTACTGTATTATGGATAAAAGAGCTAAAGAACTATATGATAATTCCTTAGAGTATTTTGAATTTTCTGTCAGAGCTTCACATAGTATAATCAAAGTTGCACGAACTATCGCAGATTATGAAAACTCAGAAACTATACAGGAAGAGCATATTGCTGAATCATTATTTTACAGAAAATATGGGGATGGAGATTATTACTGGAAAAATATTCATGCATAAAGAAAATAAAATAACATTAAGCTGCATTAAGTGTTGACACTTTCATGGCACTTTGTTATATTCCACATCGTCATCAAGAGATGGGCCGCTAGCTCAGTTGGTAGAGCAACGCCCTTTTAAGGCGTGGGTCACAGGTTCGAACCCTGTGCGGCTCATTAACCGGGCAACCGGATTGTGTCTCCTTCGTCTAGTGGTTAGGACACCGGGTTTTCATCCCGGCAACAGGGGTTCGACTCCCCTAGGAGATGCTTTAAATTGGACGATCTGTAAGCCGTTAAGGTTTTATGATCGTCCTTTTT
>JAIPFS010000091.1 GCA_021736545.1 Spirochaetia bacterium
TACATACGCAGCAGACCCGGAAGGCCTGCATGCATACAGAACTCCCTAGCGGTAGCCGCCTCTCTGGGGTCTTTCTGTCTTTTCACGAGCTTCATTCACTTTGATTTCACGGCCCTTCAGGTCCATACCATTCAAAGCTGAAATAGCAGCCTCAGCCGCATCGTTCTCTTCCATCTCAACAAAACCGAAACCCTTGGATTGATCGGTATATTTATCGGTGATAATTCGTACACTTTTGGTAGTACCATATTGTGCGAACAGATTTTCGAGTTCATTTTCATCTACAGAATAGCTGAGATTTCCAACATAAAGATTTTTAGACATAATATCTCCTTGCACCGGCATGTCTTCTCCGGCTTAATAATTTTAACCTATAAGCTGGAAAATTCTATCTCATAATGCTGAATACTGATGTTAGTTGAAACATAAAAAAAAGGTAGGAATCGGTGGAAGCCGCTCTTGCGCTTTTGATTACAATTAATACTGATTACAATGTACAGTTAAGAATAATTCTTTACTTAAAGTTATTGCTGGCATCCTATCAAATAGCAGGAAAGAAGTCAATGGCAGAAATCGAAGCATCTGAACCGACAGAAATCTTATTGGAAATTCATAATAATTTATTATGCTGATGCCTCCGCAATCGATTTCCGGCATTCGCTTTCTCCTGCCTGTCACTTAAACAAGAGCAGGAGCCGCTTCTGCAGCTGGCTATGATATGGTATACTAGCAAAACAAAAAAACTCGGAGCTGAACATGAAAAAGCAGTTACTAGTGACAATCCTGACCGCAGTCTTGCTGCTCAGCAGCTGTACAAGCCTGAGCACTGAAAAAACGGCAGCTGCAATAGATCTTGAGAATATAGAAATAATTGCCCACAGAGGCTTCAGGGGCATGCAAGTCGAAAACACTCTGCCAGCTTTGACAACAAGCATGCAGAACGGGGCGGATGCCGTAGAGTTTGATATCAGCGTCAGTGCTGATGGGACACTCTATGTCTTTCACGATAAGGAAGTCGATTTTCTGACTGACGGAACCGGGCTATTCACCGATCTTGATGATGCGTATATCAACTCTTTACGCTATATACAGGCCATCGGAACACCGCAAGAGGGCATCGGCATTCCCAGACTTTCGGAAGTACTTTCTGAAATGGAACAAGGAACAGACATCTATCCGGAAATAAAAAACATCACCCATCGTGATGACATCCTGAAAATCATGCAGGTGGTTGAAGATTATGGATTCTCGGATACCTGCAGTTACCAGTCATTCAATTTCAGAGATCTCGCGGAAGTAAAAAAGCATGATCCCCATGCCCCTGTATCATACCTGATCAGCGCTTCCGGCAGACCCAGCTTAAGGGAACTGAAAAGAAAAGTGGATACCATGTCGATGTTCAGCGAAGTCACCATCATATTCAGTTACAGCAATATCCTCAGAAATCCGGAAATAGTTCCCTACTGCAGGGATTTGGATATGGAAATTGCCGTATACACCGTAAACGATCCAAATATTGTCTCAGAACTGGAAGAGCTCGGAGTAAGAAAAATTATCACTGATGGTATCAAGGGTATTTGAATATGAATACCCTGCCGATATTAGCCTTACGGTATTAGAATGCCCTGACCGCCCGCACATTGCAGTTCTGATATTTCCCCGGATACAGCAGACTGCTGGGAGAGTTGAAATCCTTATACCAGGCTTCAGTTCCGGACAGTTCAGAGGAACTCCAGTAATCACCCCAGCTTGAAAATCCGCCCAAACCATTTTCGTTGAGATTCTCATACATCAGATTCAGCTCATTCTTGGACGGCAAAAACCAGTCATCATAAGTGCGCCCTTTATGAACCACTTCAAGATCATAACAGAGTCTGGCGGCATAATCGGTCACCCCTTCATCCGGTTCCGCTTCGCCGAACAAGGAGACAATTGCTTCCGTATTCTTCTTTCCGCTGCCGACTGCCGTTTCCGTTTCACCGATGAGCGTATTGTATCCGCCCCAGACTTTTCCGCTCCACTCTGTTTCCGGAGGCGCTGCCTCAAGAAATCTCCATCCATCTTTTCGATATTCCGGGTTTTCGTAGAAAATCAGTCCGCCCGCCGGACCTTCATCCCCTATATCGTTTTTCACAATCAATCGAAGCATCGCTTCCTTGGTAAAACCATCCCGGGCTGCAATGCTGAGATACGTTTTCCCTATCTCCTTCGCTTCAATCCTTTTCCCATGTGAAATTTCCGCTACCTCAGTATCCTCAGCATACCACGTAAGGGTTTTATCAAGCGTATTTTCCGGAATTATCTGCACATCCGGAATCTCTGCAGTCTTTCCCGGCTGTACCTGCATCGTGCCAGCACCCTCCAAGGAAACAGGATCACGAAAGACAATGTCTGAAATAACGGAGGTCTCAAGCAGAACTGTCTCATCTAAACTCAGCCCTTCGGTTTTATAAGCTTGGGCAAACACCAGCTCGGGAAATTCCTGCACATAACTTCTGCCGCCCACGGGATTATGCAAACTTACTTTACTGATAGCGATCACGAAGGTATCCCGTTTTTCATCTTTCACCACCTTCCAGTCTATGTCAGCAGACAAGCTGCCAGTCTGCACTGCTTGGTTAAAATCGATAATCTCCTGTTTAAGCTCCTGCCCAGCATTTTCAGAAGCATTTTCAGAAGCATATTCAGAAGTATGTTCGGCAGCATGTTCGGAGCGATCCTGTGACAGCCCAAAGCGAATCGTCATCTTGAGCTGATCAAAGGAGGCTATAGGGTGAGAGCTGGATAGGTGAATCGGCCATCGTCGTTCATTGCGGAAATATTCCTGCGGATCGACGCTTATCGCCCGGGAATTAATGCCTCGCTGCATTCCCAGGTTCTCCAGCGCTGTCTTTTTCCATTTTTGATACATTAAGAGATACCTTGACTCCTCGGTATCAAGATACTCCTGAAAATCTTGTAAAGCCTGAAACCGCTGCTGCTGAAGAAGGCGCCTTTCCTGCTCCTGTCTGCGCCTGAAATCTTCATCAGTCTCCCAGATTTCCGGTTCCAGCTTATCAATTTTGCCTAAATCCACCGCGTAAGCATCATCAATATCCCTTTTCCCCGCTTCCCATCGCCTGGAGAAATCTGCTGAAACAGTCTCTATTTCGGTCTCCAGCATATGTATGGTTTTCATCAGGATCACAGGATCACTACTTTGGGAATTTCGGATATACGTTTCCGTTTTCTCCTTCAGCCCCTGACCGGCGGCTATGAACATACACAAAAAGAACAGAAAAGAAATCGGAATTATTTTATTCATACAACACACCCTGTATTTTAACGAGTAGAGAAATTCTGCTATAATACTAGTATAGAGTGATTTTGCTGAAAAAACAATTACGATAACGAGTGGATGTATTCATCAAAGTATTAAAACACCAAACACATATTCAAACACTGAATTCAATTTTGTAAGATAAGAAATAATAAAAATAACTCTATAAAGATTTATGTGATCAGTCTCTCTATTTGATGTTTTCACTGATATAATCATGAATCCTTCGCTGTATTCGTGCTTCATTAAGCTCATATCCTAGCTTTCGGATTTCTCTTTCATCCTTCCTATGTTTTGTAAGGATCACTGACAATTGAGCTTCAAGTGCTGTTCTTCGCCACATAGGCTCGTCAATTTTTCCTTCAAGGGCTGCTGCTCGTTGAATTTCTGATTCAATATCAGCATCAGTAACATATTCGGCATAAGGATACGAACTAAAATCTTCGCTGAAATCAACTGTCTCAAACACCACATCATTAGGTGTTAATTCAGACAACAACTCTTTTTCAACAGCTAATTTAATACTGAAAATTTCTTTGGACTTTACCTTGAAACTTACTTCGTTTTCGTCGATAAGCAAATCTGAAATCTTTTCTTCAAGTAAATTCACAAAGCCTGCTTCACATATATGCCAACTTGAACTAAGGACAAGCTTTGCAGTTTGCTCTGCAAGATTCACTCCCCTAACTACTATCCCCTTACCATCCTCACTAGCTTTTACAGCAGTAATTTTAACAGAATGAGTGTCTCCGTTTAGACTCAAACGGCTGTCTAATGCAGGCAGTTCCCCGGATGACGGAGTAGAAGAAAGAACAATGGGCTCATTATTATACTCTTCTGATAAAGTAAAAACATCTGAATACGAATCTCCATAGTGGGGACAAACGGCATATTCAAAACTCATCTCTCGAAGGCACTGTGCATCTGGAGTGAAAATTTCGGGACCGGCATCTCCAATTCTTGTATTTATGTCCTTTGCTATCCATCCTACGGATCTGAAAAGCGTCAGCGCAACTGTTCCGACGCCTTCATTTTCAATAATTTGATACTCTGGAAGGCCTTTGTTAAATACAGCAAAACCTTCATTCTCATGTAGTAAATCGAGAAATTCCCGCGTATGAAAAAACGTTGAAGGCTCTGTTTCACGAGCTCCGACTATGACCTTTCTGACATAATCAGGAATAGATTCCTCTTTATAATCATCAATATAAACAGGACGCTCGGTTATATCAAATGGGCTGGCAGCATATACTTTTTCAGTGTCCAGCCTTGTTGGGAAAAGAACCCGGAGCCTATGGTCGCGGACGGTATTCCTTACTGTTGTTCTGCATTTTACAACTGGTGATTCCGCCTCTATCGAAATATATGTAACTACAGGAAATTCCATCAGTTCGGGACTCCGCTGCTTATGATTATGGACATCCGAAACTGGAAGTCTCAACACTAAACTAACTCGAAAGCATACTTCCCAAAGTTCTGAGATAACAACTTCTATCACAGCTTCCGCATCACTGCTTGTTATCCTTATATCATTATCAGGAAAAGAATAATTATACGCATCACCGGAGTCTCCCATATCTTCAAGAAGTCCGAGATTATTATATTTTTTACCAGTCTTTTTATATTCAACATTGAAGGAACCGTTTTTATTCAACTCAAAATGTATGTGACTATTACTAACTTTAAAACCTTCAACGTGAAGATACGATTCCGGAAGCTCACGTTTGCTGATTACCTTATACCCAAAACTCGGGAGGTTTTTAACATACAAAGACTTTCCCTTATAACTTATTACAGCATTACGCTCCTTCAGCATGGTATTTACAACTATCAGTGCTTCATCCCCACTGCAGCAAGTTGTATCGACCACGCCAGCTAAATATGCTGCCTGTTTTTCCAGCAAAGCATTTCCAATCTGAAAAACTTGCCGGCTTCTCTGTTCCATGTCTTTATGCACATCATCAATACTAACCCCGCAGATACTGTCATGTGGATGGTTTTTCAGTAGAAGTTTCCAAGCCTGCTCAATTGCTGCTTGGCCATACTCTCCTCCAAGTAAGTAAACAATCAGAGATATAGGTTCAAGCTTTTTTTCAAGCATCTTCTGCAAACGATCATTCTGCAATTTCAGATACATCCTAGAAGACATCACGCCCGGAAAAACTGAAATAAATCTTCCATTATACAAAGCACCTTTCAAAGTTGGGAGTTCCGGATTCTCTGAAGCAATTACATTCAGATAGCTATCTGGATCATTCTGAGTAGAATTATAATTATCACCATTTAATTTTCCGTTTTTAATATACGGTTGAATATCGTCGGGTACCATTTCCTGATCATAACCATTCATCATGAGCAAATTCTTAGTAGCAGCAAAGGGTTTCAATTTTTCTACCTCTGCATTCATTCGCTCATTCATAATTGAGTCATATTCCGCAAGCCTCATTATATTCCTGTAACTGTTAAGTAAATACACTGAGAGCATTTTCGTACCGTCGGGAGCTTCCCAGATAAATTCTGATTTAACATGATCCGGATTCATTGCAACACCGCGCCAGACGTAAAGGCCCTTAAGCCCCGCAAGTTTATGTATTTGGACAGTCTGCGAAATTTGACCAAAATTATCCAGCAGCCAGCCTGATTTCATACTTCCGCCAAATGCTTCGGCAACTTTCTGCCCATATAAAAAGTTTCTGACAAGTGATTCTTCACTAAGAAGCTGCCAATCAGGTTGAAGATAGTAGGGACCAATAAAAAGAGCACCACGCTCTACATGACTTTTCAGCTCTCTTTTTACCAAAGAAACAGACATTTCATTCTTTGACAGTTCTTCAAAATAATCTTCAATCATGGAGACTTGCCCATCTAGAATGAATTTATAATCAGGTTCCTTTTCAAGCATTGCAAATAATCCATCAAAAAAAGGAATAAGCCATTCATTTGTATACGGGCTATTCAGATACCATTCCCGGTCCCAATGTGTATGTGATAATATATGTACTTGATAAGTTTTCTGCATAGTATTCCTTGTTGATTTAGCCTTTATATGCTGGCATTAAA
>JAIPFS010000092.1 GCA_021736545.1 Spirochaetia bacterium
GCCACCTGCCGCCCATTAATCGTCGCAAAGCCGGTGATAACTCCGTCATAGGGCAGCCGCTTCTCTGCCATGCCGAACTGGCTGCAGTGGTGCTCAATGCTAGATCCTATTTCCAGAAACGACTCGGGGTCCACCAGCTCTTCAATGCGCTCAACGGCGTGAAGTTTGCCGTGCCGATGCTGTTTTTCGATCTGCTCTTGGGTGGGGCTGGGCTTCTGGTCGTTAGATGTCTGGTCGCTGGGGTTCTGGTTGTTGGATGTCTTGTCGCTGAAGGTCTTGTCGTTAAAGTTGCTGCGGTTTTGGTCGTTACCGGGGCTTTGGTCGCTAGTGTTACTGGCGTTGCTGGATTTGCTGCGGTTTTGGTCGTTAGGATTCTTTCCCTTAGAGGTGCTCCGGTTCTGACCCTTAGTGGAGCTGACTTGCTGACCTTGAAGATTTTCATCGTTTGGTTCATTGGATTTTTCGAACCTTTCGGATTTCTGGGTTTTGTTGGATTTGTTTTCTTTGTTGGATCTCGGATCGTGCGATTTTCTGGCTTTCATTTGTGTGCACCCTTAAATTTTTCTACCTTTTGCTTAATTTGCTTAATTTTTCTAACTTTTTGCTAAATCTTTCTACCTTTTTGCTTATTTTTTCTAACTTTTTGCTTTTTTTGCTTGTTATTTTGTTTGTTATCTTGATGGTTATCTTGCCAGTTAGCTGGATCTACTGCTTAGCTGAGCCTTCTGTGCCGACAGAACTTCTGCTTAGCAGTATTTTGTGCCGCTGGACTTTCTGCTCATGCTGCTCTTATAACGGCACATCATTAGGCGCAGAGCCATCATCCAGCACGGAGCCATCATCTAGCACGGAGTCATCATCTAGCGCTAATCCATCATTTTTTGGCCCGGCTTATTTATCGTTCAACGCGGAGCCATCAACAAAATACCCTATTAGCTTATAGTGTATCATAAAATGAATTACAAAGTGATAACATTTTGTTCATCAGAGCGAGTTTTTTGGAGGCGTTTTGCAGGTGTGGTTTTTTTCTCCGAGACCAAATGCAAACCGTGTGGATTTTTTCTCCGAGACGATTTGCACATTATTGGAGGCGCTTTGCCATCAGGATATCCGGCTGATTCCTGCCGCCGGCGTCTGGGACCACGCCAATGATTTTGTACCCATTCTTCTGATAAAATTCGTAGGGATGCCGGTCAAGATTCCGTATCCTCTTGATCTCGTCGCACAGGTCCGCCTGAAAAAGATCCAACTTCGATAAGCTTGTTTTGCCCAGCTCATCATCGGTCCCCAGCACGATATTCTGAATGTGCCGATCAGCCGCAATTCGCTCAATTTCCGTCAACAGCCTCGTGCCGATACCTTGGCCCTGCAGTGCCGGTTTAACCATAAGAGGGTGAAGCTCCCACGTAACCCCATCGTACATCGGCCTCAAGCCGACCCAGCCAGCTAAAATTTCTGACTGCAGCAGGCCATTCGGTTCTGGCGGAAACGCTACTCGAACCAACCCGATCGCGATGTAATCCTTCTGACAGCAGTCTGCTACTTCTTTTTCAGCCGATTCTATGGTGCTCCACGTCGTCGGAGAGATCGATTTGGATGCTTCAAACAAAATTTCAGCCGCTTCCCTTTTCCGTGATTCTGATGATTTTGATGATTCTGATGATTCTGATGATTCAGCTAAATTGATAACTGAAAAATTAATTCTCGTATTGATAGATGTGGATTTTTTCTCCGATGTGGATTTGTTCTCCGAGACCATTTCCAAACCTCCAAAAAGATTTCTAAACCATTTTGCTGATGCTTGACGTTGATGCTTGATGCTTGACATTGACGATTAATGCTTGAAGCTTGATGTTGATGTTGATGTTGATGCTTGATGTTGATGCATGCGTTCCGCCGACTGGCTTGAAGATAGATGTGGATTTTTTCTCCGAGACCAAATGCAAACCCATTTTGCTGATGCCTGACGCCTTCGAACCGCATACTGACCTGAAAATGTGGATTTTTTCTCCGAGACGTTTTGCAAATCCAAATCCATATAAGAGGCGATTTAAAAAAAGAAGAACTAGAAACTGCAAAAAGCAATTCCTAGTTCCCGCTCTAACTCCCAGTCCCGGTTTCCAAGTTCATTCCTAGCATCAGTCTCAGTTCTAGTTCTAGTTCTAGTTCTAGTTCTAGTTCTAGTTCTAGTTCTTGTTCTAGTTCAGAACATATTACGGTACTACCTTGAAACCTAGATCATTTCCGCCAATTTGCCATTCGTCTTCATTTTTTCGTAAATTATCAACAAGATCTCCGTCGCTTAGCTTTCCGTTCAGATCCATGTCAACAACTACAATATAATCACCAGTAATCATTGGGGCCGGCCAGATAGTCTGCTGACTTAAGCCGTTACCACAACTGTATTGTACAGGCACACGGCGCTTTGTGGTGCCATCTGCAGGGGTGAGCTCGAATTCTGTACCAGCACTATCTAAATCAAAACTATCTAGGATATAAACATCTACATTTTGTCCCCAATATACGCTTTCCTCACTAGCACTAGGACCCCACCAAGGATAAACGATATAGGGATTCCATATGACTTTTACTCCTTTAGGAACACTGTATCTCCAACTTTCTAAAGTATCTCCTCCGTCAGCTCGAACTGTATCATTATAGCCGTAGTCATATGTCCAAGTAGAATAATCGTATGAAAAAATACCATTTGAAGCAAGGTTCATATGAACAAGTTCAGGAGATTCCTGTTCAACTTTTTCTCCTACGATGAATGCAGGCGAACCATTACCATCGATAGCATCCAGGTATGTTGAAGTGTTAAGTTCAATGTGATAGATACCTGATTCGTCTTCTCCATATGCCCGCATATCAAGGAAAAGGCTAAAAGCTTTCCCTTCTGCCCACTCAGGAATTTTTTCTTGAGGATTCAAAACAGCTGCGTTTCGATCTTCAGGTAAACTCTCGCTGTCAATACTTTCAGGCCACTGCAAGCTTACAGCTTCTCCAGTAAAAAGGGCATCGTAGTCAAAAAGGGCTAGATAGTCGGTATCGTCTGTATCGATAAAATCATTATAAAAGTACGCGTTTTCAACAATATATTCACCATCGGTGTAATTTGTTCCTCGGAAAGGCAGAACCCAGATTCTTGCGCCTAGACTGCTATCTACCAATTCTTCCAGTCTATCAATTTTTATAAATACTTGATCAGTTAAGGGGTCATCTTCATCATCAGCATAATATGTTTTGATATATTCATAGTCAGTACCGAAGGTATCAAAATCTGCATAAAAAGCATTAGATAGATAAAATGTTTCCTCGTCTTCACTATTTAAAAGTTGTTTACCAGACATGAAAATTGGTTTCGGCCGTTCGGCTACTTCATCATCGCTTACAAAAAAGAAGGGAATTTTAAAATCGGTGTGGTCATAATCATTGCTTTTTACCCGCACATTAAAAGCGCGAAGGAATAGCTCATGTTCACTGTCAGGTAATTGCAATCTTCCCGTTTCTGTATCTCGTATAAATCCAATGTTATACCAGAGAGGGCTGGTTCCAATAATACCTTCTTCGTCTGCGATGCTAATAATTTCAGTGATTACATTACCTTGGGGGTCTACACACTGGACAGTATATTCTGCCCCCGGTTCGAGCCCCTGTACTTCTACATAAAGATTATCATTGGGAACAAGCCTACGTGTCTGTAGAAGATTAGAGTTGTAGGTCTGTACAAGAGTCAATGGCCGTGTCCTGGAAATTATGAATTCATTTATCATATCACAGGAAACTAGGAAACCACTGACGACTATTATTACGATTAAAAATACCAATCGTTTTGTTTTCATGATTTCCTCCTTTTACCTTGACTCTGCAAATAATTTGCTTAGAGGGATATCAAGGGCGACTGTAGCCATGTAGTTTGCATTTTCAAAGTCAAGTTCATTAAAGTCCACATTGGTGTACACCTCATCAACTTCACGTATTATGTTGAAGATACCAACTCCAGCACTCAACCATCCAAGTTTGATTTTTGCGCCTACGTTTATAACTTCTTGTTCCGGTTCCTCATAATTGAATCCCTGGATTTCACCGAAGCCATACAATACGTTAAACAGGTTTACATCAGCCCCAATATTTAACAGGATTGCTCCAAGCTTTTCTTCATTCATTATGGTTTCCGCAACACCTGTAGCTGAAATGGTGAGAAAATTTGGAATAAGTTCAATAGTAGAAGTAGCTGCAATATAAGGATTAAATAAAATATTACGCTTATCTTTAAAGGTATTTTCTACCAAAGATACACCATTGAGACCAATTGAAACCTCGGGGAGGAGGTTTGCGCCAAAATCCAAGACGCGGGTTTTCAAATGAAAAGTATCCATTGCCAGATCGGAAAAATACAAATCTTCCCAAATGATCTGTCGTCTTGTATAACCAATTTCAACATCTTCAGATGTCCCCACCATCACCGTTGCGGAAGTCATGTATAAATCCATATCATTTAATACACCAGCTTCCTGCCCTAAAACTCCTGAGTAGACATTAGTTCTGCCAATTGTGGTTGCTTTTGGAATGGTCAGAATTCCATTTTCCCCCCATTTCATCACCGGTGAAACCGTGCGTGTAAAGAGGGAAAACTCCAAGTCGTTGGTTCCTGTTACTACCCCACCTAAGAATAGCAGGAACACCATAAAGAAGAACAGTAGCTTCTTTATCATGATTAATCCTCCATCAGAACATATTATTAGCGGATATTATCTATTATCCGAACTAGCTGACAGAACATCCATGCGATCTTCCAGATGAAATACAATGCTACTGCTACTTTTTGGAATATCTATACTTGATTATTACTCTAAAGTATTTAATTGTCAAGAAAAGTTCCTACATGACTCCTACAAGAGATTTACTATATTCCTACATGATACCTACTATATTCCTACAAAACACATACAGCACGCTTTTCCTGCACTTTAAGATGCTTTTCCTGCACTTAAAGATGCTTTTGCTGCACTTTAAGATGCTTTTCCTGCACGCACGCTTTTGCTGCATTTTAAGATGCTTTTGCTGCACGCCCGGCTTTGCTGCACGCTTTTATTGCATTTTAAGATGCTTTTGCCCCTGCAGAAAAACAGACACGATCGTCATCGCATGCTCTATTGTTAAACAATTCTTCATTTGCAAGCGTTATGTTGTTTATGGTTGTCATCGCATGCTATATTGTAAACTGTTGAATCAAGGTTTGAGGCTGGTGTACGAACGATCCAGGTAATTTGTGAAAAAAGTTAGGTGCTGGTAATTTTCCAAATACGATTTAAGTAAACAAGTTTCATAAATCAGCTCATAAACAGGTTTTCAAAAATAATCCAGGGGGAAAAAATTGGACCAGAAAACAAAGGACCAGAAAACTGAAATCAAGAAGGTCACCACTCTCCTAAACGTACTCAGCGGCACCCAGGCAAAGCAGATTCTCAGTTTCCTGGCAAAACAAAACCCTGATATACAATCGTCAATCATCAAGGAAGCTGAGAAAATTCTTAAAACCGTGAATCCGCTTGAAGTTGCCAATGCCGTCTTCCATAAACTCAATTCGATAAGTCAGGATGATTTCTTTGCCGAATACAGCGCCCGTAATCAACTCTACTACCAACATGAAGTTGAAGTTGCTTATGATATGTTCTGCAGCGCGTTTGCCCCCCACAACCAGAAAATCGATGATTTCCATCATCTAGGGTTCCATGAGGAAGAGTTTACCTACCTTAAAGGAACTATATGGGGACTCTACATCTTCCAAAATAGAGCAACCACAGATTTTTACAATTATGTGCAGGATCAACCTTTCAATTTTACCGATGACCTTATTACAGACTGGAAAAATAGACATCCCGATAATTCTGATGGACAAGACACGTTGAAAAAAACAAATAAATACAAATATGATAAAGACTTGACTGACTTTATCGCGAACTATTGCCCAAATTGGGATTTTAGTTAAAAGCCCGATATCATTCAGAATAGCGTGTGCATTTGTTTTCCGAGAACCCTGTGGATTTTTTCTCCGAGACCAAATGCAAACCGAGTAGATGTGGATTTTTTCTCCGAGACGATTTGCAAATCTTGCCCCATAGCTCTCCGCAGGGGCAGCCGCAGCCGCAGCCGAAACCGAAAACGCAGCCGCAGCCGCAGCCGCCAAAACAGTTAAACTTTGCTGCAAATCGGTTTCAAGCGATTAATCTTTTCTCCATTGGGGCTATGAAGAGCGTGCCATAGATCCCAGTCCTGCTGTAGCCCCAACCAGAAATCTGCGGACATCCCCAGT
>JAIPFS010000093.1 GCA_021736545.1 Spirochaetia bacterium
TAGATAGACTGCAGATAGTCCTGGTTGATACGGAAACGGACGAGAATATCGGATCTGTATGCAGGGCTATGAAAACAATGGGCTTATCGAGACTGGCTATTGTCAGTAATTCACGATATCATGAAGATAGTATTAGAAAGCTGGCTATCCATGCCTTTGATATATATGAACAGCACAAGAGATATTCCACCCTTTCAGAGGCTGTATCTGATAGTATTCTGACTATCGGGGCTACGAGAAGAAGAGGAAAATTTAGAAAATATTTTTCCTATCTCCCGGAACAGCTGACAGAGAAGATCAACTCCCTGGGACCTGGTATTGTTTCCATTGTGTTCGGGAGAGAATCTGACGGATTGACCTTAAGGGAGCTCAGTATATGCGATGCAGCAGTAAGGATACCGACAAGTAAAGACTTTCCAAGTCTGAATCTAGCGCAGGCTGTACAAATCATTGCTTATGAATTGAGAAGAGGATTGACCGATACAGATGGATATAGACCTATTGAGAGGAATCAGCTGGAAAAAACTGTTGATACTATTGTAGAATCCCTTGAATCAATTGATTTTTTCAAACAGCAGGAGAAGCTTGAGCTTCGTCAGTTTTACAGGGATATTTTTGCCAGAGCAGGTTTAAGTAAACAGGAGTCGGATCGTATAGAAAAGCATTTCAGAAAAATGGCTGCCGTAAAAATTTATAAGTAGTTTCTTTGCTGAAAATCTTAAGTCTTTGAACCTGATTACCTGATTACCTGATTACCTGATTACCTGATTACCTGATTACTTGATAACGGAATAAAGCAGAAAGCTGTAAAAGCCGACTTGAGTGAAATTTACACTCTTCAAAGCAGCTTATGGGCTTTATTCAAATTTTTTTCCTAGAGGGGAGATAATTTTGGAATTGAAAAACCTACCGGGTAAAACCAGCAAATATCTGCAGGACATAATGAAAAGCTATGATGGATCTGCAGGGACAAATTTTATTGATGAGAGAAGACTTCCCGATGTACAGGGAATCCAGGAAGTACTTGACGGCCTTATTGAAATCCTTTTTCCCGGCTACTCCGGTAAAAGAGATATTACCAGTGAAAATGCTATGTATGTACTTGGAGATCTGCTTACTTCTGTTAAATGGAAACTTGAAG
Source organism: Spirochaetia bacterium (assembly GCA_021736545.1). The sequence continues at coordinate 1,142 of JAIPFS010000093.1, forward strand.
AGCAACTGCTGAAAGCCTTTCGTCATGAATGCGATATCGAATCCTGTCCGCATCCCAATTGTGAATTACGATCAGAGCGGGTAATAGATAAACTCTTCTCGGAATTACCTGAAATACGCAGAGTATTGAAAACTGATGTCCAAGCCGCTTTTGATGGAGATCCTGCAGCCAAGTCGGAAGAAGAGGTGGTAATCAGCTATCCCGGTCTCCGGGCAATGGCTATACATAGAATCTCTCATATTCTTTACATCCTTCTAGTCCCCCTGATACCAAGAATGATGAACGAAATAGCCCATTCTCAAACAGGCATAGACATACATCCGGGAGCCAAAATCGGGGAAAGCGTCTTTATCGATCATGGAACGGGGGTAGTAATTGGAGAAACTTCTATAATCGGCAAGAATGTAAAAATCTATCAGGGAGTAACCTTAGGTGCATTAAGTTTTCCAAAAGATGCCTGTGGAAATCTTATTCGAGGAGTACAGCGACATCCTACCATAGATGACAATGTTACAATTTATGCTCATGCAACAATTTTAGGGAATGTGCATATTGGAAATAACAGCATCATTGGAAGTAATGTATGGCTGAAAGATGATGTGGGTCCGGATACCATGGTTATGCTTCAGAACCCGAAAACAATTTTCCGGGAAAGAAAATCCAGCGAAAAAGATAAGAAAAACGCATCTGAAAAATCCGACGACTGTGATGAAAAAAAATCATGATGCCAGAATAATTCCGCCGCCCAGCACTAGAGAATCATGATATAATACTGCTGATTGCCCTGGAGTTACTGTAACCGGTGAATCCGTATAAATAGTAATTTCAGCCTGCATTTGTTCCTGCATTTGTTTACGATAATTTTTATTATTGATTTCAATACGACAAGGAACTTTCGACGTATTATAGCGCACTTTGACAGTCATGTTCAGCTTTTTCTGCTCGTTTATAAGGAGATCTAAGGGGATGAAGAAGTTACCCTCTCCGATGGAAAACTTTTTCTTCCTGTATTCACCCACCCTCTCCACAAAGATCGTATTTTCCTCTGCATCCAACTTGCTGACGTACCAAGGACCATTTGAAAGACCTAAGCCCTGCCTTTGTCCTATGGTATAATGCATGTAGCCTTTATGCGTTCCTAAAACCGTTCCTGCTATATCTTTAATGTAGCCCGGTTTTTCAATTTCTTCTTCGGGAATATATTTTTTCAAGAAATCCGTATATTTCCCTTGAATAAAACAGATATCCTGGCTTTCCTTTACACTTGAAGTTGGGAAATCATGGGCAGCAGCAATGGCAGCAACCTCACTTTTTGTATATGAGCCTAAAGGAAATCGCAAATTGGGAAGAATCTCAGGTGAAATACGGTAAAGCATATACGACTGATCTTTTCGGCTGTCTTTCCCCTCTTTGATTACGGGGAAGCCGAAAAGTTCATCTTTCTGAACATAGTGTCCCGTTGCAAAACCCAGCTGCTCATCATGGGCCAAGCTATTTCTCTTCAGCAATTCTGTTTTAACCTGCTGATAAAATTCCGTAAAACGTATGCGTTCATTGCATCTGACGCAGGGATTTGGTGTATGGCCCAACTCATATTCATGGACAAAATCAAGGATAACCCGGTTTTCAAAAGAATTGTACATATCAACTTTCACGTAGGGTATGTGCATTTTTTTACATATCTGCTCTGCCCTGGCAAGCGCTTCGTCACTGCAGATTGCAGAATTTCTACAGATGGCATGACTGCAGCCTGCAAGTTTATATCCCTGCTTCTGAAGCAGATGCAATGCCACACTTGAATCCACTCCGCCGCTCAGCCCGACGGCGATTATCTTAAATTCTTGACTCAAAATACATTCCTCACAATATATTAATTTATATTCAAGCTGATACTTTTTCAATGGAAAATATCAAACGAGAATATGTTGACTTCGGCTATTTTTCAGCATACAGTAATTCTATGAAATATTCCAAGCATCCCTTCTTTAAGCCAGTCCCGAAAGTTATTGCCCATCGTGGTGATTCAGCATTTTTTCCTGAAAATACCCTCCCCGCTTTTGAAAGCGCCCAGGAAATTGGAGTCGACTGCATTGAGACGGACGTTCACTGCACGAAGGATGGTGAAGTAATTATCTGGCATGATGACACCCTGGACAGATCCACAAACGGACATGGACCAGTAGAACAATACACGCTAAATGAATTAAAGAAACTTGATGCCGGGTACTGGTTCTCGGGAGAAGATAACGTAAACCACGAAAAAAGTGAATACCCTTTTCGGGACAGAGGAATCCGCATGACAACTCTCCATGAAGCTTTAGAAGCTCTGCCTGAAATGAAGTTCAATATCGATTTAAAAACTGAATCTCCAGCTATGGTCAAAGCATTTGTCAAAGTTATTGAAGATCAAAAAGCCTTTTCCCGAGTTCTTGGTGCAAGCTTTCATCGATCAAATCTTGTGCATCTACGCAAAATTGCTCCCCAGATAATAACAAGCTTTGCTCATAAAGAGGTGGTTAACATTCTCATACGCGCTCGTTTGGGTTTGATTACACAAAACAGCTCATTCCCGGGAGCTGTTCTTCAGATCCCGGTCAAACAGGGGAACATACAGGTTTTAAACCCAAAACTTATCAGAACATACAAGAAAGCCGGACTCTACGTTCAAGTCTGGACAATAAACAAGCGTGAAGAGATGGAAAGACTGCTTTCTATGGGGGCAGACGGCATTTTTACCGATAATCCTCGACTGCTCCGTTTGGTTGCGGATTCACTAGATGCATAGATGCACATGATTCAAAGAATCTGCAGCATTTCCTCGAGATTCTATTCCTCAAGATTCTCCAGTAATTCGATCATTTTTTCAAATGTTTTTTCTTTATTCTGTATATCTTTATCAAGCAGTACTATAGCTTTATTGCCGTCAAATTTGCCATGTATTGCCTCGAAATCATCATTTCGAACATCATCATTTCCATCTATACCATAACTGATTTTTGCCAGTTCACTGTATTCCTTGTATGCATCAGTTCTTCGTAATCTGTAAAGCCGTTTTTCTGCCTCTATCCACTGTCTCAGCACACCAAAGAGATCTTCCTCTGAAAATTCTGCGGTACTCTTGTGTTTCTTTTTCTGCAGGTGATTCAAGACCCAGCTGTATTCATAATCTTCGTAACCGAGAAAAATCTTATGAAGTGCAGTATTAATGTGTTCAAATGATGCATACGTATTGGATTTTATCTGGTCAATCAAATCATTCAACTGATTCTCAGGAATCAGCAGTCCTGATAAATCTGCCCAGTTTTCACTTGAATTATACTCTTCCTTAGGAATTAGTCCGGTAATAATTTCGTCAAATGATAATCTGACACCTCTTTTCTTAGGCTCATCCAGAAGCATTTCCAATTTTCTGACAACAATTCTGCCCAGGTAAGCCCGAAGCAGCAGTTCATAGAGATCTACACCCTTCTGAATATCCTTCTGACGTAAATAAAATCCAGTAATGGGATACTGATCCACATCGCGATGCATTTTTATTGCCTGCAGACGCTGCTGGCCGCGAAACATTGACTGCATACTCAAGGGATTGTAGAGAGAAAAATTGATATAATCACGCAAGTTCTCCCCTTCCCGAGGATCACGCTGCAGCCATTTATTTGTATCCCTGACTATGCCGATTGATGTAATATTTCTGCCGGGGATGAGAACGCTCTTTTCATCCATCTCAACTAGATAAGAGAAAGGAAAATCATGAGTATCAAAGGCAACAATATGCGAACCGATGACAATTGTCCCCGCACCTATCCGCTTCGGCCAACGCAGGTAGACATTTGATGCAGTTTTGCAGCCCCTTTCCAGTACCCCCTGGCTTGTCGGCCCGAGTTTATACATATGGTTGCTTTGATTGGTACCGCTTCCTGCATTAAAAAATGACATATAACTTGCTATCAGCAGGGTCCCTTTGTGATGGCTTACGGAAAAGGGTCCTGCAAATACGGAGGCTATTTCACCATGCGCCAATTCTGAGCCTGCAAATGCCAGAGAATCAATAGCTGAAAACTGGGTATCAATTTTCACCCCCTGTCCTATGAACGCTCGTATCAAGCTTACCCCGAATCCTATGGAAACTCCTTCCTGAATTATGAAGTCTTCCGCAAACACCGAAGATCCGATCCGAACCGGCATAATTTCTGAACTCAGGATCGTTCCATTACTGAAGGATGATGCTCCCTCAATTACTGCATATGGCCCGACACAGACAGAATGAAGCTTGCCTGTATGAAAAATTGATGCATTATGACTTATAACTCCCATGTCCGAGGAGTTCTTTTCCTTTTCCAGTTCAGCTAGACGCTCCATTTCGGAAATAAGTCTCTTATCATGTCTGTACATGGCAAACATGTATGCTGTATGAGCATTAAGTTCGTTAAAGATGGGAATATCACGCCCGCCTTTCTCATTTACGGCTTCTATAATTACACCGCTGCCGAAACTTGATGGTTCAGGAGTACAGACTTCCTTAACATTTTCCAGAATAACTTCCCGCTCTAGGATATAATTCTGGATTGTGCTGCCGTATCCATGGATATAGACATCATCTTCCATGTATACATTTTCAAGAGCAGCTCCCGAAAGGGAACTTATTCTCTTTTTTCCGCAGGAGCTGATTATTGTTTTCCCTAAGCGCCCTATGTAGACTGAAGAAAAAAAGGAAACCGCACTTACAAGTTCAGCCTGGAAGCCCTCTTTTACGAACACAGTTTCCCAGTTTTCTGCGCTGCATCCATTCTTTTTGAGAATTTCAATATGTTTTTGATTTACGGGTCTATACTCAGTAAGATTCTTCTTTTCATTCATAATGAACAGTATAACGGCTTTTCAGCTATTAACGCAATAAAAAAACTTAAATTAGCTGAATAAAAATAGTACTTAACTGACCAAAAAAAAACTGCCTCCAAAGAGACAGCTTTTTCGGGAGCGACGGGGATTGAACCCGCGATCTCCGGCTTGACAGGCCGGCGCGATAACCATCTTCGCTACGCCCCCTTACCGTAAAAGAAAATGCACTATTTATTTTTTTTTGTCAACCCATTTTCTGAAAATATT
>JAIPFS010000094.1 GCA_021736545.1 Spirochaetia bacterium
TTTTGATAGCATCCAAGCCATTCACTTTGGGCATACGTATATCAACAAAAACAAGGTCAGGTTTCAACTCTGATACGGCATGGACAAGGTCTTCACCGTCGACTGCTTGGTATATAATCTCCGTCTGTACATCAGTTTCAGAACTTATCTCATTCAGCATATCCTGGATACTGAAACGGACAAGATATTCATCATCAGCTATGATACATCTCATAAAAGGTCATCCTCACCTCTGTACCTTTTCCAGGGGAACTTTTTACATTGAAAGCACCATTGGGAAAAGCGTATTTGAACCGTTTTTTTACATTTCCTATACCTATGTGCTCCAATTCCTGCAGATCATCTAAATTACAGCCGACTCCATTATCTGAAATGGATATGGTAACCACCATTCTGCTGTCCTCCAGCGTGTTGAAAACTTCAACCTGGATATGTCCTACCTGATTATCCATGGGTTCTATACCGTGAATTACCGCATTCTCAGCAAGGGGCTGCAGAAGCAGTCTAGGGATTTTAACTTGCTCAAGACCTTCATCTATATGCAGAGAATAGGTAATCCTATCTCCAAAACGCAGTTTCTGCAGCTGAAAATAGTTCTCAACGAAAGTGAACTCTTCTGATATTGTACTTTCTGTCCTTGAATCCTGGGTATAGCGAAGCATATCCTTCAATTCAATGATAGTGGTTTCAAGATCCTGTTTAGCCCCCATACGATTAAGGCCAATGATCCCATTCAGTACATTATAAATGAAATGGGGCTGTACTTGGGACTGCAGCGCCTGATACTCTGCCTCCCCTTTCTTTATGAGTTCGGCATATTTCAGATGGTTATCCATAATCAAGGAGGCGAACTCAGAAAAGGTTGTCAGTCTGGTTACTCCTAAATCTGTAAAAGGGGGTGCCGGTTTATGAATGCCCACAGTGAGGGTTCCCATAACACTTTTATCTATCACCAAGGGGAGCAGCATAAGGGTACTGATAAGCGGCAGGGATTCATCCATGTCCTGTTCATCAAGCAGCAGCGGTTTTCCTTCTGAAAGCACTTTCTGTATAAGGGGAGCTAAGTTTTTTTCATAGACTCCGACCATATTGCCTTCATTAATCCGTTTTTTAACCCGAATTGTATCTATTTCACTGGGATCTGTTCCCAGAAAATGAATCAGGGAAAAATCAGCTCGAGTTTCTACAACCAAGGTAGAAGCTACGCTCTTCATGAGGTCTTCCATGCTGGTATTCTGAGAGATAGAGCGGCCGACAACACGAGTAAGCAGAAGAATGTTTTCTACGTTTTCTTTAAGATCAATAGACAAGGCATTGAACTGATCTGCAAGTTCGCTGAATTCATCATGGCCGTGAATTTCCATTCCGTCGGAAAAATCTCCCTTGGAGACCCGTTCAAATGCCTGCTCTACCCGTTTAATTTTCTTTATAATATCCTTGGCAGTGTAGAGGGAGATAAAAATACCCGCCAGGGCGGTAAAAACAGCTACCAAAGTATACATGATATAAGCTCTCCGCTGGAGCTGGTCAGCATATGCTCTGAACTCTTTGATAAAATAGTCCATGAAGCTTTCAAAACTATCTACAAAATAGTAACTGGTGTCCCGGAATTCAGCAAAAAAGGGTATATAAGCCTCATCACCAAGAATTTCGTGAAATCTGTTATCCCCTACTGAACTTACCCGTTCTGAAATCATGTTTATGGATTCTTCGAGCTCCTCCAGTCTTTCCATAGCACGATCATGCATGGTATTAGCTGTTTCATACTGATCTGTCAAATCCTGACTGCGTATATCCAGCAGCGATTCAGATTCCATAAATGCAGTAAAAGCCTCATCATAATCAAGAACTGCGCTTTTCCACTTCTTCACTGTCACATTTGCTCTTGGGGAATAGGTATATGACTTCAGCTGTCCGTAAATTTTCGGTACAAACAGGTCAAATACCATGTCTTTCATAAGGCTGTGCACATCACGTGAACGAACCTGCATCTCAATACCTTTCTGGATTGACTCATTTATGAGGCGGACTCTTTTCCAGGTAGCCATACCCAAACCCGCGAATACTAAGGCTCCGATACTGAAAACGACGGCGAGTAAGAATAATTTCGTTCGTATCTTCATTTTCTGATTCTACCATGATTTACTCTATCAGCATATGCAGCTGCAGAGAATTTTAAAAAGCCTGCGTGAGGCGTAACCGCAGCACACAGGCTGGTCAGGCTGGAATATTCAGCTCTCGTCATGCACCTTGGCGCGGAATTTTTCAACCTCCCAATTCCGGATGAAATCAATCTGATCATCCGTCATAAAGAGGGGACCGCCGAAGGACTCACTGTATACGGCAACCTTGATGGTATCATAGAAAAGAATCAGAGCAGATTCCGCCTGATGCACCGTTTTTCCGGCTCCGAAGGCGCCGGTGTTCTGAACAAGTACAAGCTTGGGGGGAACCTTCTCTTCTGCAATATAGGCATCTGCGGCGGCAGCTATCCGTTCTTCCGCTTTTTTACCCCCTTCTAATAGGTAATCCTCCGGAATCCAGAGCGGTTTGTGTCCGCTGTAGACTATATGATCCGGAGTGAATGAGGATAGAACGGGAGCGGCATGCTCTCTGCTTTTCGCAAAGCTAAGCAGCTCTTTATGGGCTCCCCCAACACAGCGATAATCGGATAAATCCGCAGACTTTGCCCGTTTCAGGCCCTGAGATATTTTCTGCTCCCGGTCACTGGCTATTACTTCCGGGGTCTGATCAGGTTCCCGCTGGATACGACTGCTGACGGTATTCATAATATCAGTGTAGAGGGAGTCTATCTCTTCCGGGCTTTCAGCACCTGCAAAAATTCCATGGTTCTGCAGAAAAATTATCCGGGGGTATACATCTGTTTGCTTTTCGTGCTCTTCAAGGGCATCCTTTACTGTTTTCGCCAGAATGTATCCCGGATTCACCAAGGGGATCCACAGAGCGCGGCTGCCGAACATATCATGTACAGCTTCCTGGCCATTTTTACCGCAGGTTACACCGTTGATCATAGCCGGATGGAGGTGGACCACAAAAGAGGAGCGTATAAGACTGTGCAGCAGGGCTTCCACACTCGGGCGGGCAGTTTCTCCTTCCGCCCGGGCATCCATCATTTCCTGAAGCACCTGCTCTTCCCGTTTTTCCTTATCCTCGGAATGAGGAGTGGTCCAGACTGCATGAAGGGCGGATAAGCGCATTTTAACGAAACCTTCCGGTCCGATAGTCCCCAGGGCATGTCCGGAGGCTTTCACGTAGAGATATTCATCATTCTTCCAAGACGTATTTCCTCCGCCTAGCAGAACATATTCCGGATCATTGCCGTATTTCCGAGAGAGATCCTGAAGCTGCTGAACATACTGTTTCATCTCTTCTGCATTCATGCTCTTTCTCCTAAAATCTCTTTCTCATAATTCATAATTTCTGAGATAAGGGCTTCTTCAGGGATTACATTATTTTTCAAGCAGTAATAATCCCAGACCGCACCTGCGGGCATAGTCTTCAGCTGCTCCATCAGTGCCAGCCGGCCGAAATAGTTCTGTTCTTCTTCATAGCGAACCAAGGTTTCCTGCGGTTCAAGCAGAGCCAGAAGCAATCCTTTAAGGGCAGCTCTGGCGCCGATAACCCAGGCACCTATTCTGTTCAGGGTTGCATCAAAAAAGTCGAGGCCGATGTGGATATCATTGATTCTTCCAGAACGGATTATTTCCTGTGTCAGCTGTCTTATATCATCATTCAGGACGACTATATGATCACTGTCCCAGCGCATGGGGCGGCTGACGTGGAGCAGCAGCTCATCCTGGAACAGGAGGGTTGATGATATTTTATCCGCGATAAGCTCCGTGGGGTGAAAATGGCCCATATCCAGACAGACAAGCTTATTACGCGATGACGCATAATTCATATAAAACTCATGAGATCCTGCAACAAAGGCCTCACTGCCGATTCCAAAAAGTTTCGTCTCCACTGCATCCTTCATATATTCAGGATCAATATCCCGTGAGAAAGCCGTATCCAGGGATTCCATAAGGATTTTCCGGTAGCCCATTCTGTCTGCGGGATAATCCTTTAAACCGTCGGGTACCCAGACATTATGTATAGCCGGAGAATTCATCTCCTTACCAAGGTATTCACTGATGTCCCGACAGCGTTCTGCATGGCGTATCCAGAAATTCCTGATTTCCGGGTCTTTGCTTGCCAAGGTAAATCCATCCTCTGCTTTGGGGTGAGAGAAAAAGGTCCCGTTAAAATCCAGGCCACGGGTATGCTCCTTTGCCCAGTCAGCCCAGCCGGTAAAATGCTCCGGGAGTACTTCGTCTCGGTCCACTTTTTTCCCGCCGAATTCCCCGTATACAGCATGCAGGTTGAGCCGATGCGTTGATGGAAGCAGACTGAAGACCTTTTCCAGATCCTTCTGCAGTTCCCTTACGGATCGTGCTTTCCCTGGGTGATTCCCCGTTACCTGAATGCCTCCTCCGGATAATTCTGCATCGGGGGTCTCGAAACCGCCCACATCATCCCCCTGCCAGCAGTGCAGGGAGATCGGAATATCCGCAAGTTTTTCCATAACCGCTTCTGTATCAACACCAATTTCACCGTACTGCTCTTTTGCAGCAGCGTATGCCTGTTCAATTCTTGCTTTACTCATGTATGTCCTCCTATTACCTATTACTTATTACCTATTACAATACGTAAGCTGTTTATAGTACTTTTTCAGTACTTTCTTTATCATACCCCGGTTCCCGTCTGACAGCCTTGACGATCTTCTCTTTTTTTAGCATTATTTTGTCATGGCAGTTCACAAACTCTCATCCTTGGATTTCTTTCAGGATCCTGATCTCGGAATTGAAATAATTAAAAGAAATCCGCAAATCCCCTTTCCGCTGCATACCCATGACTTTGCGGAGCTGGTGATCATTTTATCGGGAACGGGCATTCACTTTACCCGAGGTGCTTCCTACCAGGTTCATCCCGGGGATGTTTTTCTTATTGAAAAAGGTTTTGCCCACGGCTACAAGAACCCCAAGGATCTCATTCTCTATAATATTCTCTTTGATCCCGCTCTTCTGCGGCAGAGTTTTATCGATATTCGACAGATGCCGGGGTATCACGCCATTTTCCATATTGAGCCGAAGTATCGCCGGGAACATGAGTTCAGACATCGACTGCAGCTGCACAAACTGCAGATTGATCCTATCTGCAGCCTGGTTGAGTCTATGAGGCAGGAGCTGGAGGAGCCGAAATCGGGGCCATCGAAAGAGATGGATGCAGGCAGAGAAAACGGAGACAGGGACGAAAGGGACAGCAGAAATAGAGATAGCAGTGACAGCAGCAGCAGAGGGGGGAACCGAGCTATGGCGTTCGCATATTTCATCCAGCTTATTGTGACCCTCTCCCGACTCTACGAATCCAGCACACATATGGATAATCTTGTCATCAGCAGGCTTGCCAGGGTTTTTACCTATATGGAGCAGCACGTCGCTTCTGCTGTCTCTCTGGAGAAGTTGATGGACATCTCGGGTATGTCCGCCAGCACCTTGAATAGAGCATTTAAACGGGCTACACGTTTTTCTCCCATCGAATATCACCTGCGGCTGCGAATTTCCCATGCCTGCAGACGCTTGGAAACCTCCCCGAGAAGCATAACCGAAATTGCCTATGATCTCGGATTCAGCGACAGCAACTATTTCACCCGCCAATTCAGTAAAATTGTTGGAATTCCCCCGGGTATATACCGTAAAAACCGAAAGATACCTACCTCTTGATCTGTTTTTATGGTATTGTCTTTGTATAATCATGCTGATGGAAACTGTATGCAAAGTGCCGATCGAAGCATTCTGTGCCTTTCATGAAGGGATAAGCGGATTGCGTACTATGATCAGCTGATATGGAGGAGAATATTGTGAAACGGAGAATTTTTCTTATTGCTGCGGCAGTGGTTCTGCTGTTTATGCTCAGCGGCTGTTTGCCTAGTTCTCTTGCTGATCCGAATTATCAGCGGCCGGCAGGATTTTTTCTTGGAATCTGGCACGGCTGGATAGCGCCGCTGAGTCTTCTGGTGAGTATTTTCAATCCTT
>JAIPFS010000095.1 GCA_021736545.1 Spirochaetia bacterium
TTTGAAGAAATCGAGGCAATAACACCGATAGATATGCTTCGTCGCGCCGAAATCGATGTAACTGTTACAGGTGTTAGCGGCAGGCAGGTTACAGGTGCTCATGGAGTTTCCATTGAAACTGATGCAGAAATTGAGAATATTAATTTCAGCGATTTTGATTGTGTTGTTCTTCCTGGTGGTATGCCTGGAGCAAAAAATCTAGCAAATTCAGAGATGACGGTGGATTTCTTCAGTAAGATGTTTGCTGATGGTAAACTTATCGCTGCTATATGTGCTGCTCCTGCTGTTGTTCTTGGACCGAACGGTATTTTGCGTGATAAGAAAGCGGTATGCTACCCTGGAGCGGAAAGCTTTTCTCCGGATATTGAATTCAGTGATGAACGATGCGTACGCGATGGAAACCTTATCACAGCTCAGGGACCGGGAACGGCAGCTGAATTCAGTTATGCAGTGATCGAAGTTCTTAAAGGTGAGAAAACTGCCTATGAAGTGAAGAAACACGCACTGTTCTTATTCTAGTGCAGCTTTATTATTTTTCACAATCACCGAGCTCCATCTCAGCCGTCATGGGTTAAGGAACGCTGAAAATTTTTTTCCTTTAGTGAGACTTCATTTTTTTATGTGAAGGTGAAATACTTCAGAAAAATGCATTTTGTAAATGCAGAAATGTTTACACCATGTTCGGCTGAGTAGACTATCGCAGTAAGACTAGTATTGATCTGTTTAAACTGCTTTTTAGCGTTGTAACCAACGACCCAACAACCTAACAAACCACCTAACCAACGAACCAACGAACCAACGAACAAAAGCTGCAGAAATAAAATGAAATATTTATTATTGACAACTGTGAATTACCATGAGAAACTATAGTTGGTTTAAAAATCAACCAACCAGAAAAGCAGGTAACATGAAAAGGACAAAAATAATAAACCGCTCTCGGATTATGAGAGAAATATGGATACACAGAGAAACAAGCCGTATAGATATAGCTAGATCTTTAGAACTCGATAAATCAACAATTTCGAATAATGTTAATGAACTGCTGCAGCTTGGAATTATTCTTGAAACGAGAGAGGGGAGTTCTAGTCCGCTAGGTGGAAGAAAACCTGTACATTTGAAACTGAATAAGCATTATGGAATAGTTTTAGGTTTAGAACTTCGTCCTGACTCCTATACTGCAGTTGCAGTTGATCTTGAAGGAGAAATTGTTTTTTCAAAATATGAAAAATCACACATTAATGGTTTGAATTTTAAAGAAAAATTCATGGATATAGTTTGTAAACTGCGAAAAGAAATAAATCCCATGCAGATGAAACTCTTGGGGATTGGAATTGGAGTATCCGGTGTCGTTAATATGAAAGAGGGAATCATAAAGTACTCAATTCCGATGGAAATAAAAAGCGCTTATAATTTCTATCAGCAAATAGATGGTGAAATAGATGTACCTGTATTTATTGATAACGATGCAAATGCTTCCGTTTGGGGTGAAATAGCTTTTCATCGAAGAAAAGAACTGAAAGATTTTATCTACCTCCTTCTTGAAATTCGTGAACAGGAGGAATTGACGAATATAGACTGTAATACGATCGGAGTAGGGTTGGGGCTGGTGCTGAATGGTAATGTTCATTACGGGCACAACTATTCCGCTGGAGAATTCAGAAGCCTTTTCAGACATAATAATTCAACTGGACAGTTTTCTTTAACAGTCGATGAGCAGCGGCAAGTTCTGTATGACAAAGAGATGTGGAGGAGCTTTCTTCATGAACTAGGTGCCCACATTTCATTAATTGTTAATACATTTAACCTGACTCATATCATTCTTGGGGGGCAGTTCGGAAGATATGATCAGGAAGTGGCGGAAATATTTGAGGAAGAGATTAAAAAGAACTGGCCGTATCCATATGCGTATGAAGTAAAAAAGAACATCTGGCTCTCCTCGTTTGGAGACCAGGCTGTCGCCTATGGAGCAGCGGGTATGGTTCTGAATAAATTGTTCAGTGATTTGGAAATTTTGGAAGAATATACTGGACACATTGATCTTCAGTCAGAAGCCGGTTTAATCACCTAGAAAAGCCATGAGAAACTACATTGAAAAATGCTCTTCCGTTGGGAGAGTTTATGAATAAAGGAGGATGTTTTTATGAAAAAAACATTGATAATGCTTTTTGTTATTCTGATCTGTTCGCCCTTATTTGTTGGTGCGCAAGGGCAGCAGGATGCAGGGCAGACATCTGATAAGGTTGTGATTGACGTAATGGCATATGGCGACAATTCTAACCAGGAAGGTGTCAGCTGGAAGCGTATTGTGGATACTTTTGAACAGAATAATCCCAATATCGAAATTGATTATGAACTGCTCTATGATGAAGCGTATCATCAGAAAGTAGTAGCTCGTCTTGCCGCCGGTGATGTTCCCGACATGGCATACATGGGCGCTGACGCCAGATGGGGGGCTCCATGGAAAGAGGCTGGGGAGCAATGGGACCATCGAGATTTTCTTGATCCAATGTACGATCGTGAACTTATTCCTGCCATGGGGCCGAATGGTGAAATTTATGAAATTCCCCTTGGTACATCAAACATAACAACTGTTCTCTATATGAATAAGGATTTGGTTGAATCTCTTGGTTTTTCTACTCCGGAAACCTATGAAGATATCGTCGATATGGTTCCTGCTGCTAGAAAGGCAGGCTTGGATGTTATCACCATAGATGGAGCCGACGGCTGGGCTTGGGGATCCTGTCTGCTTTCTGCAGTTATTGCCCGCATGTCCGGTGATCCTCAGTGGGTATCTAAAGCAGTTGCCGGTGAAAATCATTTTGATGATCCTGCAATGGTTAAATCCCTGGAGTTTATTGAACAAATGGTTGATGACGGGGTTATTACAAAGAAATCCGTTCTAGTTGATTATGGAGCCAACACCTCAAAATACAATAATAAAGGTGCTTTATTTATGATACAGGGGCAATGGGTTGCGGGATCAATTGAAAATCCGGAAGTTAAAGCTGCTACCCACCTCTTGGCGTGGCCGGAATTACCAGGAGAAAAAGAAGCTGCTGCAGGATCAGTTGCGGCGGCAATTCAGGTTGGCTATGGAATAACCCAAACAGGAGCTTCAAAACCTGAAGTCCGTGATGCAGCACTGAAGTTTCTCAACTATTTCTACTCAGAACCTGAATCTACCCAGCGTTTGCGCGATGGTGCGATTATTGCTCCTATTCTTAAAGATTACCAGGTACCCGAAGATATTCAACCTATTGTAAAACGCAAAGTTGAACTTGCACAAACTGCTTCTTACACAGAAGTAATTGATGCTTTCTTGACTGGACCTCCAAATGATGCATTAAACTCCGGCATGCAGAAAATTGTTGCCGGTCAGGCAAGTCCGAAAGAAATTGCTGAGGAAGTTGAACGCTTAGCAAGGAAGTGAGCGTAATTACTTGAAAATAAAGAGGAGAAGGAGTTTTCTTTCTCCTCTTTTAACTAAAATTAGAGTTTATAATAGAAGATGATCTCTTTTTTTTGAGTATTTTTTAGGAGTATTTGTTTTGAATGCACGTAAACGCAGAGAGTTGCCTGTCTATTTTGCTTTTATAGGTCCGGCACTTATTGTCTATTTAACTGTTGTTGCCTACCCGGTGTTATATTCGTTATTTCTAAGTTTCTCTGATTTCAACCCAAATATCGGCGGAACTTGGAATTTTGTTGGATTTACACATTATCATCGAATGATACAGGACCCTAATTTCTGGCACGCCTTAAAAAACAATATGATAGTAGTAGCTGTCTCTGTTTTCGGCCAGATTCCAATCGGCTTTGTTCTAGCTTATATTTTATATCGGCGGATGGTAAAAGCAAGAATATTTTTTCAATCGATGATATTTTTACCGCATTTTTTATCAGTTATAGTTATTGGTACAATTTGGAAACGAATGTTTGAGGCTGATGGTCCCGTATCCGGGATAATTCAATTAGTAAGCGGAGACCAGACCGCTCAATTCGAGATGATGCTTCATCAGAATCAAATAATGATTCCGATTGGATTTGCATTAATTTGGATTTACACCGGCTTATATATGATAATCTTTCTGGCAAATTTACAGAAGATTGAAGAAAGCCTTATTGAGTCAGCTAAAATTGACGGTGCCAGAGAGGCTCAAATCTTTATGAAGATTATTGTCCCTATTCTGTGGGGAACTATTCTTATTTCCTCGGTACTTGCAATAGCCGGTTCACTTAAAGGATTTGATTTGATTTTTGGTATAACAACCCAGGGACTTCAAAGACAGAATGCACTTGTGCTTCCCATTTTTATGTATGAAACAGCTTTTCGTGATTATTCAGATCCTATGCGCTTTGCTTATGGAGCAACAATTTCTAATGCGATTGTTGCAATCAGTCTTTTTATGATTGTAATAAGTAATTTAATCAGCAGAAAATTCAGACCAAATGAGGAAGACTAATATGAAGCAGGCGCAAAATACAGAAAAACAATTCTCTGCAGCTGATTTTTTCGGAAAATCAATTTCTTATATGGTTTTTATCAGCTGGGTGCTTATTACCCTGCTGCCGCTTTTCTGGCTTGGCTACTCCTCTTTTAAGTCAAATGAAGAGCTGACACGAGATATATTTGCTTTTCCGCATGACCTCTTTGATAACTATGATGATGAATACCTGGTGATTGCTCCTCAGTTAAATGTCATTCCTGATTATGATACTGAAAAAGATCTTCGGGAACGTTTGATCATCGAATCAAAAACAATTGCACCAGGGCGCAGGCTGATGATACATTTTTTAGTAAAAGAAGATCTTCCTTCTGAAATAGCATCATTGAAGCCGGGTGATACCCTTACCCTTTCACAGCTTCCGAATAAAATGCGACGCAGGATAAGCTGGAAAACCATCTGGTTTAACTATTCATCCGCTTTTCAACGAGGCGGACTTGGGTTGAAATTTATCAACAGTATACTCTATACTACAGTTTCAACCTTTTTTATAATCTTCCTGGGCTTAATGGCAGCTTTTGGATTCAGTAAGATGACTTTTAAAAAACTTTCAGCTGTTTTATTATCGCTGATCGGTTTCGGCTATCTTATAAGCCAGCACCAGGTGATTATCCCTCTGTTTCTTATGTATTCATCCGTGAATCTGACAGATACCCACATTGGAATTATTATTGCTTATATTGCCTTCGGATTGCCGATATCGGTTCTGCTCACGACACAGTTTATGCGAGGACTGCCAAGCAGCTTAATTGAATCAGCAAAAATTGACGGGGCAAGTACTTTTCGAAGTTTTATCAGTATAATAATGCCGATGTGCAAACCAGTTATGGTCACAGTCGGTATCATTAGCGCATTGGGAATTTGGAATGAGTTTCTGATGGTACTGGTTCTAGCCAGCACGAATGCAACAAAATCTTTACCAGTCGGGGTATACTCTTTCTCAAGCTTGACCGGTACTCAGCTTGGCTGGCAGCTGGCTGCTCTAGTGATTGCTACAGCACCAACTATGGTTGTATATTTTTCATTTCAGCGTCAACTCACCAAAGGTGTAGTCGGCGGAGCAGTTAAAGGATAAAGACATGCAGATACTTATTAATCAAATTGGCTATGAAACCGATAAAATGAAGTTTGCCCTGCTGATGCGTGAAGAACATGAAAATATAGCTTCTCCAGCACAAATATCTTTAATATATGAGGGAGAAGAAAAGATTATTCAAAGCTTGGGGCCTGGTATCTCAGTTGCGGGATGGAAAGGCCGAATATTTCATAAGATTGATTTTTCCAGTCAGAAAAAGAGGGGAAGCTATTTCTTACAGTACTCTGATGGCAGAAAAACAGTTCAGAGCAATCAGTTCATTATAGATACGGGCTTAATTGCAGAGACTTGCTTATCAGATATACTATTTTATTTTAAATCCCAGCGTGCTTCAGGGCGCTGGGATACAACTGACTGTTCAGCTCCGTTTTACGGAAAAAGGAAGGACAGAGTAGATGTGCATGGAGGTTGGTATGATGCCTCAGGAGACTATAGTAAGTATCTTTCCCACCTTTCCTACGCTGATTATTTGAATCCTCAGCAAACACC
>JAIPFS010000096.1 GCA_021736545.1 Spirochaetia bacterium
GCCAGCTACCGGAAACGGGCACCTGTTGCTTTCTCATGTGTATGCTAAGGTCACTTCAAAATAAATATTTTTCAACCTGGTAGTTTATGGAGCAGTTACATTTCGACTAGATATGCCACTCGTTCATTTAACGACTTTTCTATTTTGCTCATTCTTACTCCTACTTGCGTTATTTGGAAATTAAATTTTTTAGATTATCTGGAACAGATACCAGAGAAGGGGGACTGTAACCATAATCCCCCCAGTAGACATGACCCATGCCGTATTGGCTAAATCAACATCCAGGTTGTATATAGTCGGAGGGACGATTGCTATAAAACCGACCGGCATGGTGGATAGGAGAATAACAACCTTTAGGGGGATTCCACCCTCAATTTTACCTAACCCAAGTATCAATGCCGAAGTAGTAATTATCAATGGAATTATCAGATATTTAATACCCATTATCAGTATGCCGAGGTTCAGATAGGGTTTCATTCGTCCAAACTTAAGTGCTAGCCCAATAGAAATGATAAGAAGTACTGATGCAATCGGGATCAGCAGGGAATTAAGAGGCCCATACCATTCTGGGCGCCCAACACCAACAATATTAAGCATTAACCCCGTTATAATACTGACCATTGATACAATGATATATGGATCTGTTACAAGCTTTCTAATCTTCTTCTCCTGTTTTCCATCTGACTTGCCGGCTAACGATTTTGCAACAGGGAATCCAACTCCATAATAGATAAACTGTTCAAATAACTTATAAAAAGGCACTAACGAAAAGGCTTTTTCCCCAAGAAGAAGAAACACCATTAACGCCCCAATTGATCCAATATTAGTAAACGAACCACATACAACAAAGGATCCTTTCTTTTTATTATCGAGTTTGAGAATTGAGGATATAAGCCAGGCTGCAGCCCCCCCGACAATTAGAGCCAGAATTCCAAGGATTGGTAATGCAGCAATCCTAATATCGCGGATAGGAGCTATCCAAATTGCTCCAAGAAAAGCAATTGGGTTCATTACGAGAAGGGCAGTTTGCTGCAGTCGAATACGTAATTTCTTAATAGGGATAGGTAATGATATTCTGCCTGCAGCAACCAGTTTCTGAATAGCATAACCGAGTGTTAACCCAAGCAGCAGGAGAACGAGAGATAATATTACTCGACTCATTTATCCTCCATTCTGAAAATAGCGTGGGGTTGCACTCTCTTTCATCCACCCGGAGGTGTTGAAAAAGTTAGCTGTAAACCCTCCAGGTGGTACCAGAGAGTCAATTAACTCTCGATCCCTATCATCAATTATCATTTCTGATGCCGGAATAAGGTTTTTAAGCTGTTTTTCTGTTCGCGGACCTGCAATAACTGAAGTGACCGGTTGTTGAGATAGAACCCAGGCAATCACAAACAGGGTAGGATCTGTTCCCTTCTCTTTGCAATACCAATTAACTTTCTCAGCAATGGCTATTCCCTCATCGGTTATTCTTTCAGCAAAAACAGAACGCTGCGAACCACGAGATCCAGCAGGCAGCTTTACTCCTGAAGTGTATTTGTTCGCCAGAACTCCATGGGCTAAAGGTGACCAGGTAAATACGCCTAGATCCTTTTCCCCGCACATGGGTAATAATTCATTTTCAGCCCGCCGATCAAGAATATTATATGGGAGCTGTTCACAGACGGGTCGGGCATACCCATACCTTTTGGTAATATCTAAAGCCTCGACAGTTCGCCAGGAGGGGTGAGTTGAGACAGCGGGGTATGATATTTTTCCTTCTCTGACAAGCATATCCATGGTTAACCAAGTATCCTCCTGAGGGACGTTTATATCAGTACGATGAAGAAAATAGATATCAATATGGTCAGTCTTCAACTGTCTGAGACTCTTCTCAACAGCCTTTCTCAAATGATAACGGGTATTTCCCCGATCGTTGATGTTTGGTCCGGTAGGGTTGAACACTTTTGTTGTTAGTATGATTTTATTCCGCTTTTCCGGGTTCCTGAAAAAGTATTCTCCAAGAATTCGCTCACTTTCACCACCATTATAAATGTCGGCACAATCAATACAATTTATTCCAGCATCAATTGCGGTATCAATTATTCGGAAGGATTCAGAGCGATCGGTAACCGATCCAAAATTCATCGTTCCTAATGAGAGTTGGGATATATGTAATCCCGAGGAACCCAAACGCCTGGTATTCATGTTTATCTATCTCCTTTTTTTGCCCATCAATCCGAGACTTTTTGTTTTACCCGTTTGAATGCAGGTAGCTGACTGACGATGGTAATTACAATCACCAATAGAAGTATTAAAGAAACCAGTATAGTAAACATAGGGGTGAAACTTCCCTCAGAAACCATCAATGCCCTTCTGAGCTTGGAGTCTACCATAGGTCCCAAAATAAGTCCAATAACCAGAGGTGAAATGGGGTATCCAATTTCACTTAGACTTAGATAGTAGGCAAGATTTCCAATCGGAATCATCAGTCAGAGGTTGAATATTCTCATTCCAAGTGCATAGACCCCTATGGGTCTCGATAAGCCGAATATACGAAGTGTCATCCATTACAGTATTTCATCTTCAGTTGAGGCCTACCTACAGAAGACTGTATGAGCCGGTCGTGATGAGAAACCGGCTCATACAGTTATCCTTATGTACCTAAATGAAATGGACAATATCACTACTGTAACTACCCAAGAAAAATACTTCTACATGCTTTCTCTCAGATTGAAACATGCCGTAGAATAATGCTTTTGGAAATACTTCAGGCAGAACCTGATACCTGCTTTGGATGTGATGTCTGTGACAAGACACGCCAATCTACAGCTTCAGGAGAGAGTACAATCACAAATCTTATAAGAAGACATCAGTTG
The DNA here is from genome assembly GCA_021736545.1 of Spirochaetia bacterium. The sequence goes on from JAIPFS010000096.1 coordinate 2,859, forward strand.
AGATTCACCGCCTCTCAGGCAGCAGTAGTCCTGCGGGGTAACATGATCCTTAAGATTCGAAATAGTAATCTCTATCGTTACCAACATTTTGCAGAACTCCCCGACTGGCTCTTGGAAGAGATCATGGATGCGGCAGAAATTTTGCTAAAGACAGGTCTTCTTGCTTCTTCGAAAAATGAGTTTTGAAGGACCTCATGAAAACTTCTGGTTTCCCATTTAAAAGCAGAGGACATGAATCTACGGAATTATTAGAGTAAAACAGACTCCTGAAGAGGCATGAGCTCGTTACAGGGCTTGGTATTCTGTCGATTCCAGCGGAAAAGAATAATTTTTTTAGATCACACATTTACATGGTTTCAGTTGCAGGAACGCATTTGGCAGGCTACAATTACCTTATAGAAACAGCTAACGGAGGGCAGTATGCGCATAGGATTGTACCACGGTTATGAGTTGATAGGTTCGGGAAGCAATGAGTATACCCGCTACCTCGCGGCAAGTCTGTTGGAGCTTGGGCATGAGGTTCACATCATCTGCCGCGAGCAGCATCCGGGGCAAGTTCCCTTCGTTGAGCGGGCAATTGCCTGGGACCGGTCAGGCTCTGCTGAAACTATCTTCAGCAGCAGTGATCAGCCACGTTGTATTCTGCATCAGCTTCCCTACGGAGATGTACGCCCAGTTTATATCACCGACAAGCAGCGGCAGGGCAATGTGAAGGCCTTTGTCTCACTGAGTGATGATGAGATAGCTTCCTACCATGCCATGAATGAGCTAATCCTGCAGCGGATTCTTTCCGAAGTTGCTCTGGATGTACTGCATGCAAATCATCTGATCTATCAGCCGATCGATGCGCTGGATGTCTGCCGGAAAACCGGAACGCCACTGGTGATCTATCCCCACGGAAGTTCCATAGAGTACGTGGTTAAAGCCGACAGGCGTTTCTATGACTCTGCACTGCATGCAATACTTGAGTGTGCTGGCCTGATAATTGGAAACCGTGAAGTGCGGGACCGGATTGTCAATCTTTATCCCGAGTACTGTTCTACCATCCTGGAAAAAACGCAGATTGTCGGGGTTGGGGTCGATACATCTCTGTTCAGGCCTGTTGCCCGTTCTCAGCGCAGGAGAACGATTGAGAAACTCATTGCCACCGGAGGCAGGGGAGGCAAACGGCAGGCACAGAGTGCTGAACTTGAGCGGCGACTTGATAAGCTTGATATCGAAGCGGTTCGCGAGTACTGGGATGCCTATGACCACTCCCTTCCCGATGAAGAGCTCAACGAAACCCTTTCACGCATTCCCTGGGAGGAGCATATCCTGCTTTTCGTGGGGGCCTTCACTGCCGGCAAGGGGCTGCAGAGTCTGATTATCGCCCTTCCGTTCATCCTTATGGAACTACCTGATACCCACATGATTATAGTCGGTGCAGGGGCTTACCGGGAGGTTCTTGAAGCACTTGTGCATGCCCTGAGCAGCGGTAATATGAAGCTGCTGCATACATTGGCTAAACGCGGAATGGATTTGGATCGCAGCGAACTGACCGGAGCGTGGGATGATGTGCTGCAGTTTCTGGACAAGCCGGGAACTGAGGAGTTTCTGCTGGAGTATGGCAAGTTGCTAATTGATCATATCCACTTTCTCGGTCGTCTCAACCATGATCGGCTGCAGTATCTTTTTCCCTGTGCCGACCTGGCAGTATTCCCGTCAGTGGTTCCCGAAGCCTATCCGCTGGTTCTGATGGAGTCCCTGTCTAACGGTGTAATTCCAGTGGTCAGCTATTTCAGCGGATTCAAGGATGGTGTTGATGAACTTGAACCGTCTATCGGAACGGATCTGACCGAATATATGAAGATTCCGCTTGATCCTGCAATACGGGTTGATCGTATTATCACAAATATCGAGAATCTGCTTAGGAAGTCAGGAGAGAAGAGTGAAATACTGCGTTCCGTGGCTGAGCGCGAGTATGACTGGCTTTACCGTGCTGCCCAGATGGTGAGTGCCTATGAACATATCGTTGATTCTGAAGAGTATCAATGACTATGCCCTAAACAGTGTTGATTATTCAGGATATTGAATCTGCTCTTTAAACTGATAATAGGATAATCGGAAGGAATGCAGTCTTACTGCTTTGGTATGTGTCTATACAATATCATAGTACTTCTTTTTCTTTCTATAAAGTAAATTTCTCAGGATGTCCTCTATTTCCTAGCGACATTCCCCATAAAGAATTTTTCTTCTGTATTTCGGAATCCATACTATATGGAATGTGCAATCCTATCTTTTATGTGATAAGCTGTTTTCAGATATCTATTAGCCTCCTGTTTCCTTTCCGAATGCGTTGTGATCCGCAATTGGAATTGTATCACAGGGGTCTTTCTCTTCCTTTCAGCTTGTCCGAGAAAAACCATCTACTGCAACACAGGCTCAGCCTGTGGGTGTCTCACCCTACTAAATTTATTCAGTAAATTTCTATCTACTCAAGTGCGCCAGTTCGGCGCTGCATATATAGCCGGGTGAAACACCCGACCTGACAAAGTCTGACCAACAGTCAGTATCCAGTCTTGGAACCAAAACCGCGAGGTGAGGTTTAAGCGTAGGCAGGAGAGTATACGAGCCGTAAGGAGGATACTGAAGCTGAATTAGCCTCGTTAGAAAATATAAAAGTGAGAGCCGATATTCTTTGAGTGATAGCAGGCAGCAAGAACAGCCCGTTTTGGTAAGGACTGGGATATCTCAGCGGGGTTTCAAGGCATGGCGAGTATGCAAGGTATATGCAGTGTACCTGGGAGAGCTCATATGCTGGTCCAGATGAATGGATAGGGAGGTGTACAAGGCCGAAGAGGCCGAGGCATCTTCTGGCGGATGAGCAGTCGGATCTCTTCATAGTAGTGAGGAAACCGGTGAAAATCGGTGGAGCGAAGGGGGAGACATCACAATCGATTTCTTCGAAGAAACATTCAGGGTACTGGAGTCCCGGGGAGAATGGGAAATGATGAGAAGGAAATATGGGAACTGTCGAAAAAGCACCGTAAGCTGCAAACGCTGATGCACTATGTGAATGGAGACAGCCTGATGAAGGAGCATACGCTCCAGTGCGGGAAAAAGGCATCCGGGGTGGACCGGGTAACAAAGGATGAATACTGACAGCAGTTGGATAAGAACATCCAAGACCTGCTGAGCCGGATGAAATCTTGCAGTTATCGACCGAAG
>JAIPFS010000097.1 GCA_021736545.1 Spirochaetia bacterium
TTTGAGAATTTTCACCCAAGTACTGAATATGACATATCAGGGTGAAGGAGGACCTCTTAATTCAACAAAACCGCTGGTTCTCTATATCTACAATAGTGCCTTTCGCAGATTTGATATGGGATATGCAGCTGCTATGACTGTAGTGCTCTTTTTAATCATTTTGATCATAACATTAATTCAATTGAAGGTAATGCGCAGTGAAGAATAACAATGCAAATAAGATACAGACTGCAGAAATAACTGACAGTTCGCTGCTGGAACATCAAAGGAGAGCTTCGGGCAGGAATAAGAGCAATAGGAAAGCAGTCCGAGGAACAATAAAAAAACCACCTTATTTAAGAACATCGATTCTTACAGTTATCGGGATTTTTATGCTTTTTCCCTTTTTATGGATGTTGGCAACTTCTTTTAAACAGGGAACTGATGTATTTAATCTTTCTCTCATACCGAATAGCCCTACCGTAGGAAATTATCAGAAACTCCTCAGCAGCAGTAATTTTCCATGGTGGTTTATGAATTCATTGATAGTGGGTTTTTCTGTCACTATTTCGGTGCTCTTTTTTGACTCGCTTGTTGGGTTTACCTTGAGTAAATACCATTTTAAAGGGAAAAGGGTTGTTTTTCTGCTTATTTTGTCCACCATGATGATTCCTACAGAAATGCTGGTTATTCCCTGGTACCTGATGTCCAATGAACTGAATTGGGTTGATACCTATTGGGGAGTTATGTTTCCCGGCTTAATGTCCGGATTCGGTACTTTTCTAATGCGGCAATTTTTCAGCGGGGTTCCGGATGATCTGATTGATGCAGGACGTATAGATGGACTGAATGAATTTAAAATCTGGTACAAAATTGCGATGCCCCTTGTTAAACCAGCTTTGTCAGCATTAGCCATTTTTGCTTTCATCGGGAACTGGAATGCTTTTATGTGGCCTTTGATCATATCAAATAAGGTGAGAATGTATACCCTGCCAGTGGGCTTGTCATTTTTTAACGGTGAATTCCAATCTCAATGGGAAATGGTTATGACCGGTGCCTCCGTAGCTACCATACCAGTATTTATTATTTTTATATTATTTCAACGTCAAATAATACAGGGTATAGCCCTGACCGGAGTCAAGGGGTAGCTGTGCCTGCAAGCAGCAAGGAATTAGATAAAACTTACAGAAGGAGAAATAGTATGATACAAGATCTGCCGATAATTGATGCTCATTGTCATTTTCCTGTAAAAGGAAAATGGTTTCCGGATTATAATCTTCCAGAAAGAGTTGCCTTTGATACAGAAGGAAGCCGTAATCATGGAGAAATTTGGCGTAAAGCATATAATTTCCCCAAACAGGATGCTCCTGAAGATGATAAGATTATGGCTGGGAAATGGCATAATGACATGATTTCAAAGGGAGTAGAAAAAGCAGTCTTTGTCTCCGGCGGAGGGAATGACAGGCTTGCGGAAATTGTAAAAATGTATCCCGATCAGTTTCTTGCTTATGCCCACCATCATCCAGATGCTGAAGATGCCGCGGAACAATTGGAGCATGCTTTTCGCGATTTGGGTTTCAAGGGGTATAAAATGCTCGGTCCCTTAATTGATACTCCGTTATCGGATAAGAAATACTATCCTCTCTGGGAGATTTGTGAAGCATACCATGTTCCAGTACTCATTCATTTCGGATTGCTTGGAGCTGCTGGAGGAAAACCGGACGGAGTGAACATCAGTCCTCTTAGCATTGCACAGGCAGCTCTTGATTTCCCGAAGCTTAATTTTATTGTACCTCATTTTGGTTGTACGCATATGGGAGATCTGCTTAACCTCGCCTGGACAAGACCTAATGTGTATATAGACAGTTCAGGATCAAATCAATGGGTCAGATGGATGCCGTATCAATTAAGTTTAGAAGATGTAGTACGGAAATTTGTGGAAACCGTCGGACCTGGACGATTGATCTTTGCTACGGATTCAAGCTGGATGCCCAGAGGTTTTGCATCCATTTATTTGGAGGAACAGAATAAACTATTCAGGTTTATGGGCTTGAATGATGATGAGATGTACCAAGTATTTTATGGTAATGCTGCACGGCTTTTGAGGCTGTCATGAGAAATGAATCCTCAGATACTCAGCTTAATGAATCGGAAAGTAACATAAGCGCAGCGCTAAGCTCTATTATCAAAGATGAGCTTCAGGAAACGCTCGGCTGCACTGATCCATCAGCGGTAGGACTTGCATCTGCAGCAGCAGTTGATGCATTCCTGCAGAGCAATCCAGTTTCATTTTCTGAAGCGGCTTCGGAAAAGCTCCAGAGTATAAAAGATATTCAGGCAGTTTCTGTGCAGCTGGATTTTAATCTTTTTAAGAATGCTTCAGCAGTGTGGATACCAGGGACGGGTGAAAAGGGCATTCCTACGGCAGCTGCTTTCGGGATACTGATTCATAAGACAGAAAAAAAATTACGAATTTTTGATGATCTTACTCCGAAGATCATAGAACAGGCAAAGGAACTGCTGGCGCATATTCCGGTAGAAGTGGAAGTAAATAAAGAGTTTGACAATCTTTCCATGATAGTAAAAATCTTTTGGAAAAGTGGGGATACCTCATCAAGTCGTATAGCCGGGCATCATGATACGATAACCTGGACTGCTGTAAATGACCATCGCAGGAAACTGAAGAATACTGTACCGGAATATTCGGAAGCAGAAAATCATCTGCCTGCTATTCCGCTGAATGATCTTGAATGGATTGTAAAACAAATTGAGTACATTCCGCAGCTGGAACTTTCCCTTTTGAGGAAGGGGTTGTTTCTGAATGTTTCTGCTTCCGATTCAGCATTATCTGCGGAAAATAAAAGCAGTGATGTTCGTTCCTATGAAAAGATATATGGATTACCAAGAAGTTTGACAGCTGATGACTGCTTAGATGAATTAATAAAGGGCAAGTGTCCGGCTCAGCAGGATGAAACAGTTATACGGGATGCAAAAATTCGAGTGGCCGCTGCAACAAGGTCTCGTATGCAGGGAGAGAAAGTGCCCATCATGGCCTGTGGAGGATCGGGAAATCATGGAATAACGTTTTTTATTACTCTCTACCAAGCCTGGCAGATGAGAGGAATTATTCCGCGTCGTTCATTACTTCATGGAGCAGCGCTGGGAGTTCTTTTACTGCATGAAATAAAGAAGCAGACTGGAGTCTTAACACCAATGTGCGGATGTGCCGTCTCTTCTGGACTGGCAGCTTCCGCAGCTGTTGTCTGGGGTATGGGTGGCGGCACAGAAAACATGCTTCAGGCTATGAATATTGTCCTCGGCAGTATTGGAGGAATCGTATGTGATGGGGCAAAGCCAGCTTGTGCTTTAAAAACATCACTAAGTGCTCAAACAGCTATTGAATCTGCCAGAATGGCTATGGATGGTCTTACTGTACCTGCCGATGAGGGCCTCGGCGCAGCCTCATTTTCTGAACTGTTGAATACCATTAAGCGTATTCATATTGAGGGGATGGCTCAATTCGATGAAACCATGGTTTCAATTATTCAGCAGAAGGATTAGGGGCTTATGCAAAGAACACTTAAAATCGTTTTCCAGGTTACCATGTGAAACAAATACCTATTCAAGCTATGGCAATATCATCAAGTGTTCTTTGGGCTTCAGCTTTTTTGGCAGGTAAATATGCTTTGCAGTATTATACTCCCTTGAGGTTGGCCGGTTTGCGCCTGCTTCTTGCTGGAGTTTTGCTTTTACTGCTATTACGGAAAAACCCATTGAAATCTGTCAGGGGCTATCTGAAATGGATTTTTCTTCTAAGCCTTTTTCAAACAATAATTTTATTTAGTGCTTTTAACTATGGTCTCAGTCGAGTTTCCGGATCCTTTGGAGCTGTGATTATTGGAAGTGCTCCGGCTGTGACTTCTTTGATTTCAATTATCTTCTTACGAGATGAGCATATGACAACAAGGAAGATGCTTGGATTGATTATTGGAGTAACGGGAATTATTGTTTTAGCTTTCAGTCGAGAGCCTTGGACACCTCAAGGGAAACAGGAAATCATAGGCGCTGCTTTTCTTCTGCTGTGTAATGTTTCAACAGCTGTCGGTAATATAATTATGAAAAAACGTCTGCATACATTAGAAGCTCTTCCAGTCAATACTGTGCAAATACTTTTTGGAGGAGTAATTGTAATTTCACTTTCTTATATTTTTGAGCCTATTGGCTTCAGGCATTTACAGTTTATTCATATTAGTAGTATTTTATACCTGTCTTTTATATCTGCGGCAGCTGTGACGATGTGGCTTCATGTGATAAAACAGACGTATATAAGAATATCTTCCGTTGTAATGTGGAAATTCCTGATTCCTTCTTTAGGATCTGTTTTTAGTTGGCTGTTTATACCGGAAGATAAACCGGAAATGGTTATGGTTTTGGCTATTGCTGCCGTAGTAGCTGCTGTCTTACTTACTGTTTCTGAAGGGGACACAAAAGTGGTTTCTCAATTTGAACCAGGGGATAAAACTCGAATAAAAGGGGTTGAGGGGAATGAAATATGAATAATATATCCACAAATATAGATGTTAAATCAAGAAATGCTGTTAAAATATATTCTGAACTGAGAAAATCAAGCGGTCTCTCAAAATCCCAGCTTGCGCAGAAAGTAAATCTCAGTTTTGCATCCGTATCCAATATGTGTTCTTGGCTTGATGAAGCTGGTTTTGTAAAAGTTGAAGAGAATGCACACTCCACAGGTGGAAGGAAGGCGGCGAAAATTAGTTTCTGTTCTGAGTATGCATATACTCTATCTATAGATATTCATCACACACAGCATATTTATATGGGACTTATTGATTTGCAGAATGAATTAAAACGCTATGTCAGGTTTGAAGTTGATGAAGATGATACGTTTGAGCAAATTATGGAGAATTTGGAAAAAGGCTATCATGAGCTTGTTAAAGCTGAAAATATTCGCCTTCTTGGAGTGTGTGCAGGTATTTCTGCCGTTCTTGACCCTCATACAGGTATTTTACTGCAGAGCTCTAACCCCGTTTTTGAGCGAGTTCAGCTGCAGAGGTACTTATCAGAATTATTTCCGGGGAAACCGGTTCTTGTGGATAATGATGCAAATCTTGCTGGGCTTTCTCATCTTTCTGATATGAACAGATATGACAGTAAGGGGAAAAATCTTCTCTTTATTTTCTTTACTCAAGGTATTGGCTTGGGAATTATGATTGATGGACATTTGTATCGGGGCAGCAATGGTTTCGCAGGTGAATTGGGGCATTTAAAAGTTTCAGGTATAACAAAGAAGTGCAAATGCGGAGGTATAGGCTGTCTGAGAACTATTGCAACGCTTGAATCCATTGCTCAGGATTTAGGAGAGTTAGATCTGCTTCGTTCGACAAAAAGTTCGGTGGATTATGCTGAACAGCTTTCTAAACGATACCTCAGCCATGAAAAAGCTGTAGTTGAACGCATTGACTTAATGGCAGTGAAAGTTGGAGAGGTGATGGCAGATCTGTTTGATTTGTTTAACCCCCAGGAAATTGTACTTGGGGGAAATATCAGCAAATTAGCACCCCATATATATCAGACAATAAAACAGCAGTGCCGTTCATTGTCAAATTTAGCAACAGAAGTTGATCTCTTGGTTCGTATTATCGATCGTCCCACATATGATCTTGTTTTAACTGGTGGAGGTGAACGTATGTTTCAGAACTGGCTGGAGAAATCATTTCCAGAGTTGGTATAGTAGTATTCTGAAAGAGCGCTTATTCAGTTTCCGCTCAAAAATACGATATATAAATACCGCCTGGCAGAAATACTAATTGAATAAGATTGCTAATGAATGATCATGAAGTTCCTCAATCTCAAGCCCAACGCCAACCCTGTGCCCTCCCTGAAAAAAACTCTAAGAATACGCAATAATGGGAAACCCGAGAAAATCCTTGTGATATGCAGTATGCTGGAATATACTGGTGAATGAATCTGATAAATGCATGAGACTACTGTTTATGCAGCTCTTTGTGGTGCTGATGCTGCAGTGCAAAATTACACCATATGAATAACTCA
>JAIPFS010000098.1 GCA_021736545.1 Spirochaetia bacterium
CCTCTTTGGCAGCAAATCTGGCAGCTGCCAACATGAAGGGATCGCCCCCCGTCTGCTTTATATAATCATATTCATCCGGATGAAGAATTCTTTTGAGGAAACCGTCATTATGCTGATGCTTCCGCAGCCGTTCTACTTCTACAATATCAATACCAATTCCTAAAATCATGTATCAGTCCCTTTTTCCTGCAGCTCGTCAGCATTGTTCACCTTACTTTCTCCGTCGTCCTTCGCTTCAATACGGATTGAAATTCTATCCGGACTTGTACTTATCTCCAAAGGAACATCTGTATCCAAACTATCTGAACGCAGCACTTTTACTGCTGCTGTATATATACCTGGTTCCTTTACATACGTAAAATCTGCAACAACATTTACACTATCAGGCTGAATCATGTAAATAGTTTCTTTCGGTCCCCTCACGCTTACTGTTACAGTCTTTACATAATTATCAGTCGTTTCATAGCCCTGAGGAAGTTTCACCTCCAGGGTTGTCTCAATATCCCTGACATCAAGGTTGATATTCTGCACAAAAAAGAACAGCAGTCCAGCCAGGACAATACAGATAATTTTTGCCGGCCAGTTAAACAAGATGGATTGCAGAATGTTATTCATTTTCATCGGAAGCATCCTCCATCTCTTCAGGCAGAACGTCCTGGTAGTTCAGAAGCGCGATGAGACTCCTTCGCACAGTTTCCGGAACAAGATCATAATAGAGATTAGCGTTATATGCCAGTGAAATTGCACCGGTCTCCTCAGAAACAATCAGTACTACAGCATCAGAATCTTCAGCCATTCCCAGGGCTGCCCGGTGTCTAGAGCCGAAACTTTTCCTGATATCAGCCTGCTGACTGATGGGGAGGAAACATCCAGCCGACTGAATTTTCCCTCCTGATATAATTACCGCTCCATCATGAAGGGGCGTATCATGATCAAAGAGGGTTAATAACAATGCATTAGAAATATCACCCTGGATCCTGGTGCCGGATTCAACAATATTTTTCACATCCAGTCTTCTCGGGAAGACAATAAGAGCTCCCCTCCCCTTAGAAGAAAGAACTTGCATGGCATTGATTATGGTCTCAATCTGCTCCGTGGAAGTCTTGTTTGCTAACCTGAAAATACCGCTTGATCGAGATGCCATACTGGTAAAAGCTCGGCGAAGTTCCGGCTGGTATATGATAGCAAGAATAATAAGCACCACCGGCGTGATGTTGGCATAAATCCACAGAAGCGTAGTCAGATTAAGAAAATAGGCAGCAGTATAGAGGGCAATCATGTATATGATAACTTTTATAATTTGTATTGCCCGGGTCTTCTCAATGAGATCATACACCCAGTACAGAATATATGCTATAACAGCAATATCCAGAACAGGGAGTATAATATCATGTATGATCCCGATATCCTCACTCCAATTCATGCCTTCTCCTTACTGAAATACGCCATACAGCTGCTTTTAGATGCACAAAATCTTTTTGATTTCTCTTTTCCGTTGTCTCTCAGCTTATGGTGATGCAAACATGTACACTATTCACATATTTGATTATAGGTGGAAGCGTAAAATATCACAAGAGCGGAGAAAAAATCCTGCAGATTGAATTTCTTAATTTTACCGGAATTTTGAATTTCCGATAAAGCTCCAGTGTCATTTCCATACAGCCTTCCATATCCTTTTCAAACTGCCGGGAAAAATTCTCTGCTGTCGTTTCATCATAAAAAACCGTATTAATTTCATAGTCCAGAAAAAAACTTCTTACATCCATGTTGCAGCTGCCGGAAGTTACAATAAGATCATCAACACTGATTACCTTGGAATGGAAAAATCCCTTTTCATAGAGGTAAATCTTTACACCAGCAGATAAAAGCTGTTCAAAATAGGTATGCGCAGCCCAAAATGGTATTTTCTTATCAGGGATACCGGTCATCATCAAGCGGACATCTACCCCGCTGAGCGCCGCGGTCTCCATGGCGATACGAATGCTGTCATCGGGTACAAAATAGGGGCTCTGTATTAAGACTTTACTATCCGCATTGGAAACAATATTAAAGTAAAGCTGCTGAATGGAATACCAGGAAGAATCCGGCCCGCTGCAGAGTACCTGAACAGGGAGAAATGCATTCTGATCTTCCAGCTCCTGCAAGCTGAAATATTTCTCAAGATTCTGCACTTTTCCGTTACTGTTTATCCAGTCGGCCAGGAATATGGACTGAAAAAGCGAAACAACTTCACCGGTAAAGCGCATATGCGTATCCCGCCATGTCTGAAATCTCCGGCCTCCAGAGATATACTCTTCCCCGATATTCATCCCCCCGGTATAGGCAATTTTCCCATCGACAACAACAATTTTTCGGTGATTTCGGTAGTTGATCACCCATGCACCAAGAATGCTTGCAGGATTCAGGTAGTTTCTGAAATCAACGCCCGCTTCAATCAGTTTTCTCCTGCCGCGCTGTGAGAGTGAGAACATTGACCCGAAGCCATCTACAAGAAGCCGAACCTCTACACCTTCACGAATTTTCTTTCGAAGGATTTTCAGTATCTCATCGCCTACCTCATCATCCCGATAAATAAAATATTCAAGATGGATTGATTCTTCAGCATTCCGAAGATCATTGAGAAATTCATGAAAAAACAGCTTCCCGGAATGAAATATTTCTGTTCTGTTATTTACAGTTATCAGGGCATTGCTGCTGCGAAGATTCATTTGGAGGGTTTTTACTATATCGCTGTCCAAACGGGCATACTCTTCCTGAATATAATTCTGCTGCTGTCCCAATGCAGGTTCAAGGTACTTTCCAAAGAGTTCCTCAGGTCGCTGTTTTACAATTTTTCGTTTTTTCCAATTCACGCCGCTAAGGAGATAGAACGCAGACCCCACATACGGGAAGAGAAAGAGAGCCAGAATCCATGCAATGGAGGACTGGGGTATTTTATTGTCAAGAAGTATCTGCATGGTCAGGGCGCAGGCTATGAGGATGTGAACAGTATATGCCAGAGATGTACCGCTAAAGAAAGACAAGTTGAAAAAACCTCCATAAATAAATCCTGAATAGTCACAGTTACCAGGAGCAAATTACCTGGTAACTGATTAAGTACTACTCAAGCACCCAACTACCCAACAAACTACCCAACAAACTACCCAACAAACTACCCAACAAACTACCCAACAAACTACCCAACAAACTACCCAACAAACTACCCAACCAACCAACAGCAGTTAGAATTACTCTTCTATCCAGTTCATACTTCGCTCAATGGATTTGTGCCAGAAAGCAAGTTTCTTATCCCGTTCATCTTCACCCATCATCGGATCCCAATGCTTATCTTCCTTCCATTGAGCTGCTAGCTCTTCCAGGGAATTCCAGAAACCTGTAGAGAGCCCGGCGGCATAAGCAGAACCTAAAGCAGTGGTTTCTGCTATCACTGGTCGTATAACCGGAATATTCAATATATCCGCCTGAAACTGCATAAAAACAGCACTCTTCGTCATGCCCCCATCAACTTTAATCTCCCTCAGCTTAATTCCTGAATCCTTTTCCATTGCATCAAAAAGATCCTTTGCCTGAAATGCCGTGGATTCCAGTACAGCCCTGGCAAGGTGCCCAGCCTTTACGTATCCCGTCAGTCCGGTAATAACACCTCGTGCGTCAGACCGCCAATAGGGAGCAAACAAACCTGCAAAAGCAGGCACAAAATAGACGCCTCCGTTATCCTCCACAGACTCTGCCAATTTATCGATTTCCGGAGCGCTGTCCACAAGACCTATATTATCACGCATCCATTGAATCAAGGATCCAGCAACCGCTATTGAACCTTCCAGAGCATAAACCGGTTTATCATCTCCAGATCTGTAGGCAACGGTGGTCAGAAGCCCATATTGGGACTGGCAGAGTTCCTCTCCAGTATTCTCCAAGAGAAAACATCCGGTTCCATAGGTATTCTTAGACTGACCTTTGCTGAAGCAGGCCTGACCGAAAAGGGCTGCCTGCTGATCTCCGAGTATACCGCAGACCGGGATCTGAGCACCGAATACACTGGAAGATTCGGTATACCCGTAAATATCACGCATGGATGAGCGAATTTCAGGGAGGGCTTTTTGGGGGACAGAAAACAGCTTCAGCAGTTCATCATCCCAAGTAAGCGTTTCAATATCCATAGTGAGGTAGCGAGATGCATTTGTTACATCCGTTACCAGAGCACCTCCATCCTTTCCTCCAGTAAGATTCCATACAAGCCAAGTATCAATAGTGCCGATATAGGCTTCACCGTTTTCTGCACGCTCCTTCAAGCCTTCAACGTTGTCCATCATCCAGCGGATCTTAGATCCAGAGAAATACGGACTGAGGGGAACCCCCGTTTTAGCTCTCAGCCGGTCTATACCGCCCTCTTCTATCAGAGAATCAATAAACTGCTTTCCACGAAGATCCTGCCAGACAATGGCATTATACAGGGGTCTGCCGGTTGCCGGGTCCCATGCTATAATCGTTTCTCGCTGATTTGTAATGCCGATACCTGCAATCTCATCTCCGGAAACTCCAGCTTTTTTCAGTGTTTCCTTAATTGTCGTCTTTGTATTCTCCCATATTTCCAAAGGATCATGCTCTACCCAGCCGGGTTTGGGATAATATTGTTTATGTTCAAGCTGATGTGATGCTGCTAAATTTCCCGAATGATCGAATAAAATAAACCGCGTACTGGTCGTTCCCTGATCGATGGAACCTATAAATTTTTTCTCCATATCATAAACCTCTCTTTTACCTCGTTTTTCCTTTTGATTAGCATTATGCTTGAGGATGTTTCATTATAAGCAGAATTTATCATTTTTGAAACCTTTTTATAGGAAAAGAGATAGCGCTCTATTTGCATTATCCGGATTTTCCATCTATACTTTTAGTACCATGTTTCATCCAAGCGTTCTGCCGCAGAAGTAAATTTGAACGAGCTTCAGTTTTAGAGAACACTATTAATAAGATAATTCAGCTTAATGGAGAATTCTTTGATAAAAGAACAGAAAAAAAAATTGAGAAATGAGATACAATCTCGTCTGCGACATCTTCAAGAGGAAACAATAAAAGTTAAAAGCAGAAATATTCAGCAGACACTAATGAAGCTTCCCTTATGGAAACGTGCAGGCATGCTGATGGCCTATTATCCGATGGCTCATGAAGTTGATACACTGCCTCTAATGAAGACGGCACTGCTTGATGCAAAACTAGTTGCTTTGCCGAGGATAAACAGCACCGGAATGAGTTTTCATATTCTGCCGCCGAATACCCTGGATAGTTCTATTGAAGATTTTCTCGAGGAGCATCCTTACGGTTTTCTTCAGCCGAAGGCAGATTTACCCTTAATTCGTCCTTCATCTCATCTTATTAGCATTATTATTGTTCCTGGCCTAGGTTTTGACAGAAACGGTAATCGATTGGGCAGGGGGAAGGGTTTTTATGATGCATATCTTGCCGAATACGGACAGTTTGTACATAGCATCGGAGTCTGTTTTGACGAGCAGCTGCAAATGGAAATACCGGTTTCGGCGCAGGACAAAAAAATAAGAGCCCTTATCAGTGACTCCGGTATAATTATCTAAACGCTATATAGGGTAGGTTTACGGGCTCTCCATAAGTCTTTATACGGAAAGCATGGAGAATTTCTGATCCTCCAGCATATGCAGAAAATTAAGACAGCTGTCTACCTTCTCCTGGGAAAAATCCAGATCCTGCTTGTGCCGGAGTAATTCATTCCGCACATTCGACATTTTAATATATCGCATAATGGAAGCAAGCGTTTTCAGGTACTCTACCTGCCGAATTGGAGAACTTCCAATAACAAACAGTAAATATACCGGATACCCATCGGAAGCTCCAAAGTCGATTCCCTGCGATGAGATTCCTAAGCCGACACGAATTCTATCAATATTTCGAATCTTTCCATGGGCTATGGCTACCCCTCGCCCTATTCCCGTCGTCTCTATCTCCTCCCGCCGTATCACCGCCTGAAGAAAACGATCCTTATCATCAATATCTT
>JAIPFS010000099.1 GCA_021736545.1 Spirochaetia bacterium
GATTCAGAGATTGGACCTTTTGTATCGTTTTCCAAAGTTTCAGCCTCATCAGCACCGATATTGAGGAGAATCATAAGTATTGCAATTTTCGGACGCTTGCCTGAGGCCTCAAAGGCCTTATCAGCCTCTTCCACAGTGCACTCTGTAGCCTGCCGTATCAGTCTTTTTGAACGTTCAATAAGCTTTTTATTCACCGGGGTTAAATCGACCATAAGATTTCTGTAGATCTTCCCAATACGAATCATACTTACGGTGCTAAGCATATTGAGCACAAGCTTTTGGGCTGTTCCAGCCTTCATTCGTGTTGAACCTGTAATAACTTCAGGACCTACATCAAGATATACAGCATGATCAGCATAATTAAAAGTTCTTGATCCCTCATTACAGCTGATAGCACCAACAACAGCGCCGAGTTCTCTAGCTCTTTCCATAGCTCCGATAACATATGGGGCATGACCTGAAGCTGTGATGCCGACAAGGACATCTTTTGATGAGAAAGCAATAGACTCAATTGCTGCTATGCCATCTTCATAATAGTCTTCAGCATTCTCGATTGATCGTACCAGAGCCTCCCTTCCCCCGGCTATAAGCCCGATAACCATATCTGGAGAGACTCCAAAGGTTGGGGGACATTCAGATGCATCAAGAACACCTAGTCGTCCAGATGTTCCTGCTCCAATATAGACAAGTCTTCCTCCAGCTTTGAAAGCTTTGACAATATCATGTATTAAGGCTTCAATTGTTTCCATTTGCTGCTCAACAGCGTAAGGAACAGTCTTGTCTTCATCATTCATAAGCTGAAGAACGCTGCGTACCGGCAGCTCGTCAATGTTCATTGATCGTTCGTTGCATTGCTCGGTAGTAAATGCGCCTAACATATCCTGGGTTATGTGTGTTTTCATGTACAGCACTCTCCATAGCTTTTCTGCCGCAATCTGAATTTGTATTTCAGCTTTTCTTACTGTATCACTATAGAGAGGGAAAGTAAAGAAATAATATTTCAGAAATTGTTTGCGTTTTGAAATATTGTGTCATATACTAATATTATTGTGAAAAAAAATAGAAAAAGCGCTGATTTTATAAGCGGATATAGAAAACAGAAAGAACACAGGATCATCGGACTTATGTCAGGGACATCTTTGGACGGTGTTGATGCCGTACTTGTGGTAATTCACACCGGCGATACAGGAGAGCTTCTTTCTGCTCAATTAGAAAGTCATATATATCTTCCCTACTCTGAAGAAGTAAGAAAAAAGATTTCACATCTCTGTATCCCGGGTAAAGCAGATATTAATGATTTGACATATGCTCATTACGGTCTTTCCCACTGGTATGCTGAGACGGTTCGTATGCTTATAACGGATGGCGGATATACAGCTGAAGATATCGATGCTGTAAGCATGCATGGTCAGACAGTATGGCATGCCCCCGAGGCCATTGATTTTCCTGGCCCAAATGGATCTGTACCTGTAAAAGGGACCTTGCAGTTGGGAAATGCTCAAGCTGTATCTCTTCAAATAGGGATGCCGGTCATTTCGGATTTAAGATCTGCTGATTTAGCGGTCGGAGGCGAGGGAGCACCATTAGCTCCGTATATAGATTTCCTGCTTTTTGGAAGTAATGAAGAGGGTCGTGCGGTACAGAACATCGGAGGGATAGGTAATGTAACGGTTTTACCGAAAGAGGGCACTCAGAAAGATGTGTTTGCCTTTGATACAGGACCGGGAAACATGATTTTGGATGCTGTAATCCAAATAGGCACCCAGGGAAAGCTGGAATTTGATGACCAGGGAGCTATTGCTGCCAAAGGCCGAGTTTCAGAAAAACTAGTTAAAGAGCTTATGAATGATCCCTATTTCCGCAGGAAACCGCCAAAAAGTACCGGTCGTGAGGTTTACGGCCAGGAATATACTAAGAAATTCATGAGCAGTGCCTCAAAAGAAGGCCTAACATTTGAAGACACTGCAGCAACGGCTGCAGCTTTCACAGCAGAATCTATTGCGAGGTCATATCGTGATTATGTATTGCCGCAAACTTCTATAGCTAAAGTACTTGTCTGCGGAGGCGGTGCACGCAACCGTACACTTCTTCGTATGCTGCAGGACAGAATGCCGGCAGGGACAGAAGTTGCCACTACGGATGCCTTTGGGATACCTGAGCAAGCCCGTGAAGCCATGGCTTTTGCAGTTCTTGGACATGAATCTCTTATGGGACGGCCGGGTAATCTTCCTGCTGTCACTGGAGCGCAGAAACATGTAGTGCTTGGAATGATTACTTTGCAGAATATCTGAAGGAATTCAGATTTTTTATGATTTTCAAAGGAGGAAAAAATGAAAAAACGTACTTTGTTCTTTATTACTGTCATTTTTTTGGCAGCAGCTGCAGTACCAAATGTATTTGCTCAAGGTGCTACTGAGGATAGTGCTGAAAGTGGAGATATTGATACTACAATTACCCTTGGTGTAGATCAGGAAGCAGTGGGATTGGACCCGCATATTGTTACAGCATTTTCATCCATGCGTCGGCTAGACCTTCTCTACAACAGACTTGTACGACTTGATGATAATATGAAAGTTGTTCCCGATCTTGCAGAGTCCTGGGAAATTCCCAATAACACAACTTATATCTTCAACTTGCGTAAAGGGGTAAAATTTCATAATGGTAGGGAAATGGTTGCAGAGGATGTAAAATATTCCCTTGAACGAGTATTAGATGATAAAACTGCTTCACCAGGACGGTCATACATTGCAACGATTGATAAAGTCGAAGTTGTGGACGACTATACTGTGAAACTGCATTTGTCAGCACCTCTGGCATCACTCTTGAATGCGCTGACTTCCAACAACATTTCCATAGTACCTAAAGAGGTTGTGGAAGAGCATGGGAATCTTCAGAGAGTTGCAGTCGGAACCGGACCCTATATGCTTGACGAGTGGGTGGCAGATAACTCAATGACGCTTGTAAGGAATCCTGACTATTTTGAAGAAGGTTTGCCGATGGCTGAGAAAGTTGTTTTTCGCGTTATACCCGAAGAAGCTTCGCTGTTAGCCGGCGTGAAATCTGGAGAGTTGAATATTGCGACTATCAATGACGGTGCAACAATCCGACAGGCAAAAAACGATAAGAATGTTGTCGTTATGAATAAACCCGGTATGAACGTGCGAGTATTCAGTTTTAACAATGAAAAAGAACCATTTGATGATGTTCGTGTCAGGCAGGCTGTTGCTCTTGCAATAGACAGGGATGAGATTATCACTATGGCTGAGTACGGCATGGGAAAAGCTACTGGTCCAATACCTATCTCTGCTAAAGAGTGGGCTATCCCCCCCGAGGAACTTCCCCTAGGATCTACCGATCATGAAAGAGCTAGAGCTCTTCTGGCTGAAGCTGGATATCCTAATGGATTTGAATTTGATATTGTCTGTTCTTCCACATATGAAGGCGGATTGGATGTCGCCCAGGTTATTCAGGACCAACTTAAAAATATCGGGCTCACAGCCAACCTGGATGTTATTGAATGGGGTAACTATATCGACAGGTGGGTAAAGAGAGATTTTGAGACTATGGTGGAACTTCGCGGCGGAAGCAGCGAACCTGACAGATTTCTCTTTAGATCTTTGCATAGTACTGGTGGAGTCAACAACTTTATGTTTGCTGATGACGAGGCTGACCGTCTTATGGAACAAGGAAGAAAGCAGACAGATCCGTCAGAGCGTAAAGATACCTATGATAAGCTGCAGGTTCTCCTTAGTGAAAAAGCTCCGCTTGTCTTCCTATACAGCCCTAACGAAAACCATGTTCTGAGTACGAATGTAGAAGGGTTCAAGCAGGTTGGAAACGGAAGCCTGTATTATGTAACCCATGCAGTAGTAACTGAATAGTACAAATAAATACAGTAATAGAATTATGTCTCGGAACCTCTCCCTCTTTGAGGGAGGGGGTTATTAAGATAAAGAACCAGTACATATCGTGAGGTTATACATGGGAAGATACATCATAAAACGATTACTATCTATTATTCCCGTACTCATTGGGGTGTCTCTTATTGTCTTTTTCCTTGTCAGGCTTATACCCGGAACAGCTTTGCAGATGTACATGGGAACCCAGGTTGAAGCAACCCCAGAACAGATGGAGGAACTCAGACGGCTTTTCGGGGAAGACAAACCGGTTCCAGTTCTGTATATAGAATGGGTTGGAGATATTCTCCGCGGTGATTTTGGTCATTCTCTAAGGACAGGGCGTCCTGTACTTCCGGATATACTCAGTCGTCTTCCACTCAGTTTAGAGTTGACACTTTTTTCATTATTTCTCGCTCTCTTGATTGGTATTCCTCTCGGAGTAATTTCATCACTGCATCAGAACACTTTTGGGGATTTTGTTAACAGGATAGGCGGGCTGCTTGGTCTGTCGCTTCCGCAGTTCTGGCTTGCCGCCCTCATGGTGATGGCCTTTTCCAATGCAGGCGGGTGGATCCCAATGGGTAATTATGTAGGTTTCTTTGATTCCCCGCTGCAGAATCTCAAAATGTTATTCTTCCCATCCTTGGCAATAGGCATCGGTTTTGCCGCCGTTGTCATGCGGTATACAAGGAACAGCATGCTTGAGGTTCTTCAAATGGATTATATTAGAACAGCAAAAGCTAAGGGTTTGGATCGTCGGAAGGTTATTATCTTCCATGCACTGAAAAATGCCATTCTTCCAGTCATTACTGTAACAGGATTCAATGCCGGATACTTGCTAGGAGGGGCTATTGTTATCGAAGAGGTCTTTGCCCTTCCCGGAATGGGTCGTCTTGCGCTATATGCAATCTATCAGAGAGACTATCCAGTAATTCAGGCCATTGTTCTTGTCATTGCAACGCTGTTTGTCCTGGTTAATCTTATAACTGATCTTATTTATGCCGTAGCTGATCCGAGAATCCGGCTGTTGGATGAGGCGAGGTAGCCCATGAATACACCAAGAATATTCAAAAATGGTATTGCTGTTGCAGGACTTGTTATTATACTCTTCTACATAATTGTAATAATTATTTCCTATTTCTGGCTTCCTTTTGATCCAGTAGCAATGGACTCAAAACAGATTCTTCAACCGCCGTCCTTCTCAAGTGGTCATATTTTTGGAACTGATGAGTTCGGCCGGGACGTGCTTTCGAGAATTATGAAGGGTACGATTGTCTCACTTGTCATAAGTGTTTCAGCTACGGCCTTTGGAGCGGTGATTGGAGTCTTAATGGGCATCTGGGCAGGCTTTCTGGGAGGCCGATGGGATAACTGGATCATGAGATTTGCAGATATCCTTTTTTCATTCCCCTCACTGCTGCTTGCTATATTCATCATGGCAATTCTAGGGGAGCACACATATAATGTAGTGCTAGCCATCGGCATTGTTTATATTCCACAATTTGCCCGTATCAGCAGGGGAGCCATTTATTCCCTCAAGTCAAACGAGTTTATAAGAGCCGCACGATCTAATGGAGCTGATAATTCATACATCCTGTTTCGTCATCTTTTACCCAATATAATGCCCCCCTTGATCGTTCAAGTATCTCTTTCTCTCTCCGTGGCTATTCTGCTTGAATCTGCATTGAGTTTTCTCGGCCTCGGAGTACAGCCGCCTGACCCTTCCTGGGGGAACATGCTCAGCAGTGCAAGAAAAGTTATGATGTTTGCACCTTGGACTGCTGTTTATCCTGGTCTTGCCATTGTTCTGCTGGTTCTTGGTTTTAACCTCCTTGGCGACGGGCTTCGGGATGTTCTGGATCCGAGGCTGCGTAATGTGCGGTAATGGAAAAACAGGAGTGTCCAGATCATATTATGGAGTGTGTGATGAGTGAAGAAATGATACTTCAGGTAGAGGGATTAATGACTGAGTTTCGCACTGAACGCGGTGTTGTAAAAGCAGTTAATAATGTCTCTTTTAATCTCCGTAAAGGTGA